>DATNEC010000379.1:0-10493 GCA_035606815.1 Pirellulales bacterium | reverse complement strand
CTGACTTACACGATCACGGTGACCAACAACAGCGCGACCAACGCGGCCGCCGATACGACCGTGACGGACGCCCTGCCGGCCGGGGTAACATTCGTTTCCGCCTCGTCGAGCCAAGGGACCGTCAGTCAAGCGGGCGGCTTGATTACCGGCAGCTTGGGTTCGTTGGCCGCAGGGGCCAGCGCGGCCGTGACTATCACCGTGATGCCTACGGCCGCTGGGACCGTGACGAATACGGCCACGGCCAGCACCAGCTCGGGCGACAGCAACCTCGGCAATAATACCGCCACCGCTACGACGACCGTCACATCTGCGGGCGCCGGAGCGGTCGATTTGTCGGTGACCAAGACCGACGCGCCCGACCCGGTCACCGCTGGACAAAGCCTGACTTACACGATCACGGTGACCAACAACAGCGCGACCAACGCGGCCGCCGATACGCTGCTCACCGATACGCTCCCGGCCGGCGTGACCTTCGTCTCGGCGACTTCCAGCCAAGGCACGGTCAGCCAATCGGGCGGCGTCGTAACAGGCACGCTCGGCTCGTTGGCGGCGGGGGCGACGGCGACCGTGACCATTATCGTCACGCCAAACTCGGCCGGGTCGATTACCAATACCGCCAGCGCAAGCACCAGCTCGGGCGATACCGACCTGAGCAACAATACGGCCGCCGCCACCACGACGGTGACTGCCGCCGGTTCGACGGCCGCCGATCTCTCGGTGACCAAGGTCGCCTCTCCCGATCCGGATCAAGTAGGTCAGAACCTGACTTATACGATCACGATCACCAACCTCAGCGGGGCCAACGCGGCGGCCGACACCGTGTTGACCGACAATCTACCCGCCGGGGTGACGTTCGTCTCGGCCGCCTCCAGCCAAGGCTCGGTGAGCCAATCGGGCGGCGTCGTGACGGGCAGCCTGGGCACACTCGCTCCAGGGGCCAGCGCGACGGTGACCGTCGTCGTGACTCCGAACGCCGCTGGGACGATCTTCAACACCGCCTCGGTGACGACCTCGTCGGGCGACAGCGACACCACCAACAACTCGACGACGATCGCCACCACGATTAATGGCGGCGGCGGAGTCGGGGCCGGTTGCTACCTGGCCGGCCAACCGGGCGACGGCACGGATGCGACCTTCGTCAAGAACATGTACCACGAACTGCTGGGCCGCGATCCGGACGCCGCCGGCCAGACCTTCTGGCTCGATTTCCTGAACCGCGACGGAAACGCCAATCATCTGGCCAATCCGCGGCGTCTGCAGATGATCGATTTCGTCATGGCCTCGCAGGAATACCGCGAGCATCTCGTGAATTGCATGTATGACCACTTCCTGAATCGCGGCGCCGACGCGGGCGGGTTGCAATTCTTCGCCAACCAACTCGCCAACGGCGTCGACGAAGAAGTCGTGCTGTCGGAGATCGTCGGTTCGCAGGAATACTTCATCCGCAACGGCAACACGAACCAGGGCTTCGCCGACGGCTTGTATCGCGATCTGCTCGGCCGCACGCCCGATTCGGGCGGCGAGGCCTACTGGGCCGACCGCGCCGCGACCGCCGGGCCCGTGCGCGACCAGGTGGTGCGCGACATGCTCAATACGACGGAGGCGGAGCACGATCTGCTCATCAATACGAGCACTTCCGGGCTGGCGCAGATTACCGGGGGCGGCTGGGAGAACCTCTACTTCCAGGGCAATCTGGGCGGCGCCCACGACGTGTTCTTCGACAAGCTCCAGGCCCGTACGCCCTGGGACGACGTGATCGAGGACATGCTCGAAACGAATCGCTACTACGACAGCTCGAAAAGCATCTGACGTGGCGTGACCGCGGCGGCCGATTCACGATGAGTCGGCCGCCGCCACGGAATCCCCCATTGCGAGCGTCGCGGGCCCTGCCGGGCCTGCGGCGCTTCTTTTTTGCGCCGAGCAAAACCCGGCGTCGCGGCGGCAGTTCTTGCACCTTTTGCCCATTCTCGACTCCCCGCAAGGTTTCTCCAACAGTTTCAGCCGGCAATCAACGCAGATCAGGCAAGCTCGCCGCCGGCGACGTCCGATCAAAAAAGTCGGCGCCAGTCATCTCGGGGGAGCACGCATGGCCGACGACGATCCGCAACAACACGCCGACTCGGTCGTGGCCGCGGCCATCGAGCGGGGCTTGCCGAACGCGGAGATTCGGGCGATCGAGGTGCGGGTGGCCGGGCGCGCCTGCGGGGAGTGTACGGCCTGCTGCACGATTAAAGCCGTGCCGGAGCTAGGCAAGCCGACGCAGGCATCCTGCGCGCACCTCTGCCAATCGCAATGCGCGATCTATGCCGCGCGGCCGGCGAGTTGCCGCGACTACGCCTGCCTCTGGCGTCAGGGGCTGATCGACGGCGACGAGCGGCGGCGGCCGGACCATCTGGGGGTGATCATCGACTATGAGGCGTTCGCGGCCGTGCCCGGCGCCGTGCGGCTGCTGGTGTGGGAGATCCAGCCGGGCGCGATGAAGTCCGACAAAGTCCGATTCCTCGTGGAAAAGCTGCTCAAAACCCACAAAGCGATCAAGGCCGTCGCCTATTGCGCGGCCGGCCAGGTCGCCCACCACGATTTCGCCGTAGACCGCGCCGCTTACCCTGGCGAGGATTCGCCGCCGGCGCCGCCTGTCGTCGGCTACGACGCCGTCCACGGGGTCGTGACTTATCAATTCCGCAAGGCGGCCTAGACAATTGTCTGGACAATCATTGTCGGAACGAGTAATCTGGCGCGCATGAACGCCGCGCTATCGTCCGCCGCCGCTCGCAAACCCGCCCAGCCCCATCCCTTCGATTCGCCCGAGCAAGAAGGCTTTTTGGCTTTGTGGCGGACCTACGATCGCCTGCGGGCCTACGAGGACGAACTCTTCGGCCGCCACGATCTCACGCCACAGCAGTACAACGCCCTGCGGTTGCTGGCCGCCGAGCGCCCACAGCCGCTGCGCACGCTCGATTTGGCCCGGCGGCTCGTGTCTCGGGCGCCGGACATCACGCGACTGCTCGACAAGTTGGAACGGCGCGGCTTGGTCGAGCGCTCTCGGCCTGCCGAGAACCGCCGCGTCGTCTACGTCGGCGTCACCGAAAGCGGCCTGGCGCTGCTCGACGCTTTGCGCGGGCCGATCCGCGAATGTCACGCGCGGCAACTGGGCCACCTGTCGCGCAAAGAACTGAAAGACCTGGTCGCCCTGCTCCGCGTCGCACGCCGGCCCCACGAAGACGCCACGAGTCGTTGGCGGTGAACGTGATTTTGGATTTTGGATTTTCGATTTAATCCAAAATCGAAAATCGAAAATCCAAAATTCGTAAATCCACAGGAGTCGCCATGATTTCGCCCCATCCGCAAGAAACCGACGTCGTCGTCATCGGCGGCGGGCCGGCGGGCAGCACCGTCTCGACCTTGCTCGCGCAGCACGGCTGTCGCGTGAAGCTCTACGAGCGCGAGCGCTTTCCGCGGTTCCATATCGGCGAGTCGCTGATCCCCGAGACGTACTGGGTCTTCGAGCGGTTGAAAATGCTGGAGAAGATGAAGGCCAGTCCGTTCGTCAAGAAATACAGCGTGCAGTTCGTCAACTCCGGCGGCAAGCTCTCGGCGCCGTTTTACTTTTGGGACAATAAGCCGCACGAGTGTTCGCAGACTTGGCAAGTGATTCGCAGCGAGTTCGACCAAATGATGCTCGAAAACGCCCAGGAGCAGGGCGTCGAAGTGCATCAACCTACCCGCGTCATGGAAGTGCTGTTCGAGGGCGAGCGGGCGGTCGGCGTGCGCATTCAGAAGGAGGACGGTTCGCAGCAAGAGGTCCGGGCCAAGGTGGTCGTCGACGCCAGCGGCCAGAGCACGATGCTGCAAAACCGGCTCAAGCTGCGGCTCTGGGATCCGGTGCTGAACAAGGGGGCGATTTGGACCTATTTCGAAGGCGCCTACCGCGACAGTGGCCGCGACGAAGGCTGCACGCTCGTCGTCCAGACGGCCGACCGCAAGGGCTGGTTCTGGTACATTCCGCAGCACGACGAAACGGTCAGCGTCGGCGTCGTCGCGCCGTTCGACTATCTGTTCAAGGGTCGCGGCAGCCACGAGCAAACTTACCTGGAAGAAGTCGAGGCCTGCGCGGCGATCAAAGAGCGCGTCTCGAGCGGCCGCCGCACGACCGGCTACTTCGCCACCAAGGATTATTCCTATCGCTCGAAGCAGGTCGCCGGCGACGGCTGGGTGCTGATCGGCGACGCTTTTGGGTTTCTCGATCCGCTCTATTCCTCGGGCGTGCTGTTGGCCTTGAAGTCGGGCGAGTTGGCCGCCGACGCCATCGCCGAGGGATTGGCCAAGGGCGATACGTCGGCCGCCCAGTTGGGCCAGTGGGGCGAGATGTTCAATCGCGGCGTCGATCGCATGCGCCGGCTGGTCTGCGAATACTACGATGGGTTCAGCTTCGGCAAGTTCGTCCGCACTTACCCGCACTTGAAGGGCAAAGTCACCGACTTGCTGATCGGCGACTTGTTCACCGATGCCGTCGACGAAGTCTGGGAGCCGATGGAATCGCTCTATCCGCCAGACAAGAAGCCCATTCCGGCATGGTCGGCCGAGGCGGCAGCCAAGGTCCCGGAAAGCATGCACGGGGACAAAGTCAACGAACTGTTCCTGCCCGAAGGCCCGATGCGCTGATGTCGCCGCCGGCGTCGCGACGGGTTTGTCTCGTTCGCCGCGGCCGGATAGAATCAAAGGCGCCTCGTGCCAGCAATTCGCTTGACGCTCATCGACCGCAATTTCGCTTGATGCTCATTGACCGCTTGGAGTGCAACGCATGGCATCCTTCTCTTCTCGACGCCGCTTTCTCGGCGGAATCGCCTTCGGGGCGGCTTGCTTCGCCGCTCGCGGCGCCTTCGCCGAAGAGCTGACGCTGACCCCGCCGCAAACCGAAGGGCCCTTTTATCCTGACAAGCTGCCGCTCGATACCGACAACGATCTGCTGATCGTCAACGACGAAATTACGCCGGCCGTCGGCGAGATCACGCACCTCGGCGGGCGAATCTTGGACGCGCGCGGCGAACCCCTTCGCAATGCCTTGGTCGAAATCTGGCAAGTCGACAACCACGGGATCTACTTGCACACGGGCGGCGGCGACCGCCAAACGCTCGACAAGAACTTCCAAGGCTTCGGCCGTTTTCTGACCGGCTCGACGGGCGAGTATTACTTTCGCACGATCAAACCGGCGCTCTATCCCGGTCGCACGCGGCACATTCATTTCGCCGTCAAGAGAAAAGGCCAAAAGCAGTTCACCACCCAGTGCTACGTCAAGGGCGAGCCGGCGAACCAGCGCGACGGCATCCTGCGCGGCATTCGCGACGAGAAAGCTCGCCAAGCGGTGATCGTCGATTTCAAACCCGTCGAGGAATCGAAGATCGGCGAGCTTTCCGCCCGCTTCGACATCGTGCTCGGGCGAACGCCCGAGGCGTGATCTCATCGCGAAGGTGGCAGCAGCGGACTACGATGCAAACTGCCGCTCGATTGAATTACATGGTTTCTCGGAGGATTGACGGACTGGAAGTCCGTCCTACGGTCGCGATAAGTCGCCTGTAGGACGGACCTCTGGTCCGTCGAGTGTCGGGCGACGTTTATTCTCCCGGTATCGGCCGGACGATGAGCCGGTCCCCTTCGGCGAAGCACGTCAGATCCATTTCGCCGAGCATCAATTCCAGGGCCGATTTCAAGGTGATGCCTTTGATGTTTCGCGTGACCGGCGCATCGGAGCCGAGGCCGGCCTTGGTCAAGGCTTCGTTGTCCAAGACGATCTCGATTTGGTGGCGTTCCTTCAGATATTCCACGATGTCGCTCAAGGGCTGGTCGACGAACTCCAAATCCGTCTTTTCGCCCAGCGCCGCCGCAAGTTTCGGCGAGATACGCTGGCCGGCGGCAAGAATTGGAATACTAGGAGGCTCTGGGATCAGCGGCCTGGCGCCAATCATCAGCAAGTCGTGCCGAATTGCCATCTCCAGGCCGTACTTATTCAACATCTGCTTCAGAGCATCGCTGAGGGAAATGTTTCTGATGCTGATGGTGATTGGCGTATCCGAGCCTTGGCCCGCGTCGGTGAGCGACTTGTTGTCTAACTGGATCTCGATTTCGTGACGTTCCCTTAAATACTCGACGACGTCCGACAACGGCTGATCGACGAATTGCAGTTCGGTCTTGGCATCGAGCGCTCTGAGGATTTTTTGGACGTTTGTATTCGTTTGAGGCAACGCGCGGTGGACGTCGAACGCCGCGATCGGCGTGTTTCGCACCTCAAGCTTCGTCAGCCCGGACAATACGGTGAGCGGTTCCAGCCGCGGATCGTCGATTTTCGTGCCGTTTAGGTTAAGGTATTGTAGAGAAGCAAGCGGTTTGAGGCGGGCGAGCCCGGCATCGGTGATGGCCGTGTTCTCCAAGCTCAGCCAGCGGAGTTCTCTGAATCCGGCCAGACTCTTCAGGCCTTCATCGGTGATTTGCGTTTCGCCCAGGTCAAGTCCCCAGAGTTTGGTCAGACCCGCCAGCTTGGCAAGCCCCGCGTCGGTAAAGGCCGTGCCGCGCAGCGCGAGGTCGCTGAAGTCAGCGCGCGCGGCGAGGGCCGCCGCGGAGGCGTCGCCGATGCGGGTGTTGTTCAGAGAGAGTGTGGTTAACTTGCGCAACGGGTCGAGCTGTCGGAAACCGGCGTCGGTGATTTGCGTGTCGGAAAGATCGAGCCATTCCAACTCGATCAGGCGGCCCACGTGCGCCAAACCGGCGTCGGTAATTTCGTTGCGGCCGAGCCAAACTCGTTTCAAACTGGCGAGGTCGCTGAGATGCGCCAGTCCGGCGTCGGTGACTTCGGTATGCGCGAGTTCAATGCTCACGAGCTTGTCGAGCGTTACGAGACGTTTAAGGCCATCGTCGCCCACGACGGTATTGTCGAGCTTGAGGAACCGCAGATTCTCAAGCAAGGCCAGCCATTCCATCCCGAGGCTAGTGACCTGCGTCTTCGACAAGTCGAGCACCTGAAGTTTGGTCAGCGCAGCGAGACGCGATAGTCCGCGGTCGGTGGTCGGCGTCGAATTGAGCTTCAGGTCCGAAAGATTCTTCAGTCGGCCGACATGCTCTAAGCCCGCATCCGTGACGGCCGTCGCCGAAAGATCGAGACGTTCGAGTTCGGGGAACTTTTCCAGGTTCGCCAACACGTCATCCACGGGCTTCGGCGAGTGCAGTCCCGCACTGACGAAATCGTATTTCGGGTTGTAGAAATCTCTGGTTTCACCAGCGGCCCGCGCTTTCTCGACATCGGGTTCCAGATAACCGCCCGCCTTTTGAATCGCCTTGAGCGCCGCGGCGCGTGCTTCGAGCGATGGGGCCGCTTGCGGTGCGTCAGCATGGGCCGCCGGTTGCTCAGCCGCCTTGGGCGTCGCGGGTTTCGTCTCTTTCCGAGGATTCGCTTCGTCTCGCACGGCGGTTTTCGGTTCGGACCTGGGCGCAGCCTGCGGAGCGGCGGCGCGCACGTGCGGCAGCACCAAGAGCGCGGCGGCGATAAGCAACGCCAACGACGCGGGCGACAGCCGCGGAGTGGCGCCGGGGCGAACTCCGATCAGCCGCGTGACGCGCCGCTTCAGCACGGAGGGCGAATGAAACAGGCCCAAGGCCGGCCGCGGCGCACGGCCGAAAGCCAAGGCGGCCACCGCGACCAAGGCGCTGCCGCACTCGCGACCGCGACAACCGGCCGCGGCCAGCGCGGCGTCGTCGCAGACGTATTCGCGCTGGCGATCGATCGCCCGGTTGGCCAGCCACACGGCCGGATGAAAAAAGTAGACGATTTGCAGCCAGCGCTGCACGAGCACGACCCACAAGTCACCGCGGCGCACGTGGGCCAGTTCGTGCGCCAAGACCCAGGCCAATTGCTCGCGCGGCAGCCGCTCGGTCAGACCCGGCGGCACGACCAGACGAGGGCGAAACAGACCGCAAACGGCGGGCGATTCGACGGCCGTGCATTCGACGATCGCGACGCGGCGGCGAATGCCCATGCGGCGAGTCAACTCGGGGAAGTCAAGCGACAGTTCGGCGGCGCCGATTACCTTTGCCCCGGCGATACGTCGCTTCCATTTCACTTGTTCCCAGGCCAGGCGCCCAACGAGCGCCGCCACGACGCTGGCCCACAGCGCCATCAGCCACGCGGAAAGCGAGAGTGGTTCATCTTGCGACAGTTGATCGAATCCCTGGTTCGCCACGGCGCGCGGCAACAGATCGGCATGGGCCGCCAACGCCTCCGCGCTCAAGGGCGGCACGGCCAGTTCGGATGGCTCCCCGACGGCCGAGCGCCCCAGGAGATCCGCACCGTGATCGTCTTCCGCCGCATGCAGCCAAGCGCCGGTCTGGCCGATCGCATAACGGGGAGACAGCCAGGCCCAAGCCGCCGGCACGGCGACCGTAGCCGGAACGGCCAATCTCGCCAGCACGAGCAGGAATAGCAAGCAACCGAACTGCGCCGCGGCGCGTCGCGCCGCGAAGAACCAGACGCCACTGGCGGCGATGAATAGCACCGTGCCTTCGACGAGCGCCGTCGCCATCCAATCGGTCCATGCGGCGGCCCAAGAATTGAGCATTTCGATCATGACCGTCCCTTTCGCGTGAGAGGATCGTCATCGCTCCGTTCGTCGAGCAATGCGCGCAACTCGGCCAGCTCATCGTCCGAAAGCTGGCTGCGTTTGACCATGTGGGCCAAGAGCGGCCCAACCGTGCCCTCCAGGGCGTTTCGCAGCAGCGTATCGGCCGCGCGCTCGAGCGCCCGCAGGGCCGGCCGCGTGGGACGATAGAGAAAGCTGTTGCCGACCTGCGTCGTTTGCAAGTGGCCTTTTTCCACCAGCCGGCGGAGCAAGGTTTTGACCGTGCTCGGAGCCCAGCCGTGCTCGCCCTTCGCCTCTTCGCAGACATCGCGTGCGGCGCAGCGCTTCCGCCGCCAGACGATGTTCATCACCTTCCACTCGGCCGGCGCCAGCGGCTCCGACGGTTCGTTGGGCATGGATCGGGCTCCTCGAGACCGCGGCTTGCGATATGTCTACAACTGTAGACAGTCAGACTGTGATTGTCAACCTATTGGCGCGAGCCGAAGCAAAATATTTTTTCCGGGCCGGTCAGTCGGCGAGCGGGGCGATCCGGCGCACGCGATGGTTGTTCGTGTCGCCGATGTATATGGCGCCGTCGGGACCGATGCAGATGCCGTGCGGCCGATCGAAGCTGGCCGCGGCCGCCGGACCGCCGTCGCCGCCGTAACCAGCCGACTTGGGGCCTGTGCCGGCCAGCGTGCTGACCGCACCCGAGCGAGGATCGAGCCGGCGGATGGCGTTATTCTCGGTGTCGACCACGTACACGATCCCCGCCCGATCGAGCGCGATCCCCTTGGGACCGTCGAATAGGGCTTCGGCCGCCGGGCCGTCCTGAAAACCTTTGCGGGCGCCGGCAACGTGCCGCCTGGTTTCCTGCTCCCCATCGCCGCCCGGATCGAGCCGCCAGACGCTATTGCCTTCGCGCAGCGCCACCCAGAGCGAGTCCCCCTGGACTGCCAGCGCTCGCGGGCCGAGGATCGGCCGGCCGCGGGCCGCGTCGCCGTCGCGCGGCAGCTTGGCCTGGCCGTCGCCGGCGATCGATTCGATCTGGCCGCTCGTCAGATCGACGCGGCGGATGCGATGATTGCCGATATCGGCGATCAGCAGCCGCCCTTCGCGGTCGAAGGCGATGCTGTGCGGATTGCGCAGCGCGGCCTCGACAGCCGGCCCGCCGTCGCCCTCGTACGCCGGCCGGCCTTTGCCGGCGACGGTCGAGATCTTGCCGGTCTTGGCGTCGACGCGGCGGACGAGATGGTTCTGCATCTCTACGAAGAACATATTGCCGTCGCGGTCGAAGCGGACTTCATAAGGCTCGTTGAGCAGCGCGTCTTTCGCCGCTCCGCCGTCGCCGGCATATCCCTTGCGGCCGGCGCCCGCCGCCGTCGAAAGCCGGCCGGTCTTCAGGTCCAAGCGGCGCACGCGGTGCTGGCCGACTTCGCAAACATACAGCGCGCCGTCGGGTCCGAATTCGACGCCGAACGGCTGATCGATGTTCGTCTCCAGCGCCGCTCCTTCGTGGCCGTTGTTTCCCGCGCGGCCCGTGCCCGCTACCGTTTCGATGCGCTGGGCCAAGGCTTCTCGCGAAGCAAACCACGCGCAGGCCGCAATCAAAGCCGCCAGCACCGTTATGAAAGGCCGTTTGGTCTTGGATTCGCGGATCATGGTCGGCTCTCAACCTTGCTATGAGTTCAATACGATGAGTTCAGTTTTCTTGAAAGAGATCGGGGGATGAGGAGGAGATATGGGGATGGTGCAAAGCTGATCGTCGATCTGCGGAGAATCGGCGCGGAGAGAGGGGAAAAAAATTCAAATTGCTCTTGCTCGGCGGACGCGCGCGGTTCGACTAACCAAATCCTGGTCCCCCTAATCTCCTCCGTATCCCCTTATCCC
>DATNEC010000361.1:0-5631 GCA_035606815.1 Pirellulales bacterium | reverse complement strand
TTGGCCATTCAAAACGCCCGCGAGGCGATCGACAGCCACGACCGCCGCAAGCATCGCAAACGCGGTTCGAGCAAGGTTCTGACCGTGATCGTCGCAATGACTTCGGCTGCGTTGCTGTTCTGGTTTTTCCTGCAAGGAAACCAATTCACGTTGCCGCTGGCATGCGCGTCGCTCGTTACCGCGGCCGTGTGGATCTGGCAGTTTCTGTCGCTGCTTCGCCGGGGACGCCGGCCCGCGGCGTCGTCATCGAATCGCGACGGCGGGGCGACATAAATCGTCTGGCGCGTCACTTGTTGATGTGCGTCTCCAGGAACCGGGCAAGGTGGTGAAAGTCGGAAGTCGTTTCGACGTACCGTACCTTGGTCACGAGCGTGCTCGGATCGACGAGTTCCTCGAAGGGCACGTATCTCAGTTCGAGCTGCCCGTGTACCGAGACCATCATGCCGTTGAGCTTCTCTTCCACCAGGGCGCGGAAAGCGCCGACGCCGAGTTGGCTGCCCAGCATCACGTCGAACGCCAGCGGTCGAGCGCAGCGCGCTTCATAACCGAGTTGTAGCCCGGTCACCTTGCGGTCTTTGCCGGTTTGCTTCTTGTATTCGGCGGCGATCAAGGCCGAGAACTTGCGGTTCAAACCAACCTGCGCGATCGAAATGTGGCCGTGCGCGTCGCGCGGTATGCCTTCGAGATATTTCATCGGCAAATACTCGGCCAAGCCCTCGGCGATCACGATCACGCCGAATTCCTTGCCTTCCTGCTCTTCGCGCGCTCGCATCGTCGCGACGATCCGTTTGATCACCTCGTCAACGACCATCACCGGGCGAGTTTCGGTCTCCTTGGTCTTGGGATTCTCGATCCGCTCCTCGCCCCGGTACGCGCCGATGATGTCCTCGACGCTGATGACCAGGCTCGCCTCGCCCGCGATGGCCGTGCCGTAGGCCAACCAACCCGCGCTGCGGCCCATGCACTCGGCCAAGTAATACGATCGGCCCGCTTCGGCGTCGGCCAGCAGATTGCGAATTTCGCCGGCCAGGAACTCCACGGCCGTGAAAAAGCCGAACGTGAAGTCGATGCCCATGTAATCGTTGTCGATCGTTTTCGGCAAATGGACGACCGGAATTTGCGGCCGGAGGTCGCGGTGGTGCTCTTGAACCAGTTTGAATTTGTTGGCTGTCTTGAGCGTGTCGTCGCCCCCGATCGAGATCAAAGCGTCGACGCCCAACGAGATGAGGGCAGCATGGACCGTTTTCAGCGGAGCGACGTTTTCCGCGTTCGAAAAATCGCTCGGGCTGGAGATCTTTTGGCCAGGATTAGTACGGGCGGTGCCGATCAAGATGCCCTGGCTGTTGCGCGTGCGGCGGAGCATCTTGTGGTCGATCATCACGTAGTCGCGTCCCGCGACGAGCGGGTTTTCCGGGCTGTATTCCACGAGATGCGAATAGCCATGCAGGATGCCGACCACCTCGATGCCGTTGCGCAAGAAGGACACGGCGGCGGTCGAAATCACCGCGTTGGCCGCGGGCGCCGGCCCGCCGGCGAACAAGATCGCCACGCGGCGAAAGTCGGATTGGGTGCGCTCGGGATGCGACAACGTACTGCTCATCGTGGACCTCGAATCGCTGCCCCCGAAGCGAAAAAAACCCGGCCAATGGGCGAATGACTGGCGCGAAGCGACGGACGCCAAAGAGGCCCTCGCTCTGCGCTGGCGGGCCAGAGCGAAGACGGTCCTTCGCCCGGAGCGGACGCGCTCATCGGTCGCTTGTTCTTGCTCGCCAGCCGCGCCCGACGCCGTTTTAGCGGCAATAGCCAGTATAACGGTCCACAAGCCAGGTTCAATGCGATTGCGGGCGACCGCTGCGTCCTGTTTCCTAAAGTAGCGGACGATACGATCAGGAATGGGTCCAGGTGCGTTCGATAAACGTCGTGTCCACGTCGCCCGCCACGAACGCCGAGTGGCTGAGGATGTCGATCAGCCGCGGCACGGTCGTCTTGATGCCCTCGACTCGCAATTCGGCCAAGGCCCGCAGCATCGAGCGGATGGCTTCGGCCCGCGTCGGTTGGTGGACGATCAGTTTTCCGATCATCGAATCGTAATGGGGCGAAACGACGTAGCCCTGGTGGGCGTGGGAATCGAAGCGCACGCCAAAGCCGCCGGGGACGATCATGCGTTCGATTTTACCAGGCGACGGCTGGAAATTCCTGGCCGGGTCTTCGGCATTGATGCGGCATTCCAAGGCCACGCCGTTCGTGCGAATGTCTTCCTGCTTGAACGGCAGCGGTTCGCCGGCCGCCACGTGCAATTGGGCCTTGATGAGATCGATGCCGGTGACCATTTCGGTCACGGGGTGCTCGACCTGGATGCGCGCGTTGACTTCGATGAAGTAAAAATTGTGCTGCCGATCGACGATGAACTCGACCGTGCCGGCGTTGGTGTAGCCCGCGCTTTGGATCAACCGCACGGCAGACTCGCAGATCGCCTGCCGCACCTGGGGCGGCAGGTGCGCCGCGGGGCTTTCCTCGATCACCTTTTGATGCCGCCGCTGCATCGTGCAGTCGCGCTCCCAGAGATGCACGGCGTTGCCGTGGTGGTCGGCCAGCACCTGCACCTCGACGTGCCGCGGCCGCTCGACGTATTTCTCCAGGTAAATGCTGGAATCGCCGAATGCCGCCGCCGCCTCGGTCTGCGCCTGTTGGATCGCGCTTTTCAGGGCCAGGTCGTTGAGGGCCACGCGCATGCCGCGCCCGCCGCCCCCGGCCGAGGCCTTGATCAAAACCGGAAAACCAATTTCGTGGGCGACCTGGATCGCCTGCTTTTCCTCGGTAATCAGGCCCTGGCTGCCCGGCACGGTCGGAACGTTGGCTTCGCGGGCCAATTTGCGGGCCTCGTTCTTGTCGCCCAGCCGGCGCATGGCCTCGTGGGTCGGGCCGATGAAATCGATGTTGCAACTGCGGCAAACTTCGTTGAAGTGCGCGTTTTCCGAAAGAAAGCCATAGCCCGGATGGATCGCCTGCACGTTGCCGATTTCGGCGGCGCTGATCACGCGGTCGATCTTCAGGTAGCTGTCGATGCTTTTGGCCGGCCCCACGCAGTAGGCTTCGTCGGCCAATTCAAGGTACTGAGCGCCGCGGTCCGCCTCGCTGTAGATCGCCACGGTTTCGATGCCCATTTCGCGGCAGGCGCGAATCACGCGCAAGGCGATTTCGCCGCGGTTGGCGACCAGAATTCGTTTGAACATCACCGCGGGTCCACCTTGAACAACGGCTGCCCGAACTCCACCGGGTCGCCCGACTCGACCAACACGGCGACGATCTTCCCCGACACTCCGGCGGGAATTTCGTTGAAAACCTTCATCGCTTCGATGATGCAAACCGTCGTCTCCACGCCGACGCGGTCGCCGATCTTGACGAACGGCGCCGCATCGGGGCTGGGCGATGCAAAGAATGTGCCGACCATGATGCTCTTGATCACGGTCAGATGCTCTTCGCTCGCCGCCGCGGCGGCGGCCGGCGGCGCCGAGCGAGCGGCGGCCGATTCATGCGCGATCGGCAGCGCCGGACTCGCCATGATCGGCGCGACCAAAGGCTCGTGATGCTTCCGCAACCGGATGCGCACCTCGGCATCGCGGAGATCGATCTCCGCAAGATCGTGTTCGTTCATCAATTCGACCAACCGGCGAATCCGGCGGACGTCGAAAATATCGCCCGAATTGGGCGGTGGACTGGCCATGCCAAAAATCTCCAGACTCACGCTCGCGACTCGATGCCGGCAGACCCCGCAAACAAGCGAGGCGCGGTTCATAAGTCCATAGCTAGTTTCACGTTTTGGCGAGATTCTATCCATAGCGCCCCACCCCGTCAAGTCGCCGGGCGCCGCCCCCAACCGTCGCGCAAGATCCGTTTTCGAATGGACAGCAGCGACGTTCCTCGCATTTTCATCAGCCTGGAGAGTAGAAGCGACATCTTGCCGCTCGCTTGGCAACGTCGAATCCTCGCCACTAAGATGGCATCATGCAACGCCACGACATTCAGCGGTGGGCCGAAGACCTTTTGGGGGGCGAGTTGACCGTCGATGAGTTCATCGGCCGGCTCTCGCAACGGACGATTGCCGACCTGGGCGAGGCCCAAATCGATCTCGACCGCCGCCGGCGGTGCGGCTTTCCCGAAGTCGTCTTCGGGCAGGGTAAGTCGATCGAGTCGCTCGAAAAAATCTTCCGGGCTTTGGTCGCCGAGGGAATCGACGCCTTCGCCACGCGGATTTCGCCGGAACAGGCCCAAGCCCTGCTCGAACGGTTCTCCGCCGGCCGTTACAACCCCTTGGCCCGGACGTTCCGAGTTTCCGTGGATGCCCTCAACGGCGAAGTCGCCGCGGAGCAGGGCCACGTGGCGATCATCACGGCCGGCACCAGCGATTTGCCGGTGGCCGAAGAAGCGCGGGAGACGGCCTTGTGGATGGGCGTCCGGGCGACGCTGATTCAGGACGTCGGCGTCGCCGGCCCGCACCGCCTGCCCGCCCGGTTGTCGGAATTCGCCGATGCCGATGCCATCGTGGTGATCGCCGGCATGGAGGGCGCGTTGCCCAGCGTGGTCGGCGGCTACGTCGATTGCCCGGTGATCGCCGTTCCGACCAGCGTCGGTTATGGAGCCAATCTCCACGGCATCGCCGCATTGTTGAGCATGTTGAACAGTTGCGCCGCGAACGTCACGGTCGTCAACATCGACGCCGGCTTCAAAGGCGCCTACGTGGCGGGGTTGATCGCCCGCAACGCGGCGCGGCGAAATTGATTGTTAAAGCGCCTTTCGCAGCGGCGAAAGGATGACGCTCCCTTCCCAATCGGACAGGCCCTGTTCGTGCTTGGCGCCGCGCCATGCCAAGAGCATGGCGGCGAGGGTCAAGCCGAGCATGACCGAGGCGAAGGGGAGATATGTGGCCGCGAAGTCGGCGAAATCGACGATCGGCGCCGAGTTCAATTCGCCGATCACGTAATCGGCGTTCAGCTTTTCGAGCGAGGCCCAGCCTTCCGGCGCTAAGAGGACGCCCGCCACGAATCCGAACGCCAAAATGCCCGCGTAGACGGCGCGCCGCACCCAGCAGATGGCGCACACCGCGAAGCTGTAGGCCAGCAAGTGCAACAGCGGCGCGCAGGCCAAAATGCCTTCGGGAAATGCAATCGACCAGTTTCCCACGGCCGCGACGAGATAGAGCGCCGCCAACGGCAGATCGAGAAACGCCAGCACCGCCGCGGCCCCGGAGAAGTATTTGGGCCAGAACCAAAGGGCCGGCGGAATGGGCCGCGAGCGCCAAAACGTCCACAGCCCCGGCTGCACGTCGGCCGCGAAACTGGCCGTCCCGACGACGAGTGCCACGAGCGTGCCCACGATGACCGTGGCGCAGTTGAGGAAGTGGGGCAGCTCGTTGCTAGCCGACCAGTAGATTTCTCCGGACGCGAGCCAACCCAGCGTGGCACACAAAGACGTCATGCCGACAATCAGCCCTGCGCCGGCCAGGCCCAACGGCGCCGCCTCTCGCCACTGCTTCCAAGCCATCGCGCGCCAGGGCCGGCCGCGCGGGGCGGCCAGCGGGCGAGAAGCCGAGTGCGTCGGCGCTGCAAGGGGCGAACGATTGTCGGCCGGACT
>DATNEC010000348.1:0-7744 GCA_035606815.1 Pirellulales bacterium | reverse complement strand
CACGAGTTCCGGGTCGAGCGGATCGCTAATGCTCCCCGGCGAGCATTTTTTGTTTTTCGGTTGGCATGGGCAACCCGCGGCGAGCGAACGTCGCCGCTCAGTCCTTCTTGAGCCGGTCCTGAAGAACTGCCTCGCCCGACGATTCTTGCGGGGTCTCCAAGACCAACTCGAATTTCGTCTCGGCCACGATCGCCTGGCCATCTTCGTTCATCATAGCCCGCACGGTGATCGGCATGTTCAACGGGCCGACTTCGCCGTCGAATCGCAATTGGATTACCCCTTGTTCAGCGTTGGCGGGCACCACCACGCTCTCGGCCGCAATGCCGCGGATGTGGGAAGGGACAATCGCTTCGAGTTTCACGGGTCCGGAAATCGACTTGCCGCGCAGCACGCGCAATGGAATCTCGGCCGTGCCGCCGGGCCGGGCGACCAGCGAGGTCCGCTGGCTTTGCAGGCCCAATTCGCCGGGAGCGACCAGGGCGACGATTTGCTCATTCTGATTCTGCGATGTGAAGCTGACCGTGTGGCGGCTGCCGTCGGAGTCGGTTATCACGCCCACGGCCATCACGAGCGAGCGGCTCGTGCGGCCCAACTCCATCCAGGGAGGCAAATAGACTTCGTAGGTAAAGGCCGTCGCTTCGGGCGGCACGGCGATCTTCGGTCCGCTGACGCCTTGCAAATGGCGCGTTTGTCGGTCGGCCAGTTGCACTTCCAGCGGCCCGGCGAAGCCGTTGCGCTCGATCGTGTAGTTGCGCTTCAAGGCCGTGCCTCGCGGCGCGAACTTGAGATCGTACGTCCCAACCACCTTGAACGGCGTTGGCATCGAGACGGCCAGCAGCACGTCGTCGATCGCCATTTCGCCCGGCGGCTTCGGCAACGTCGCGGCGTGCGAGCGCGTTTGCCCGTCGATTTCCGCGGCGCCGACGACTCGCACTCGCGCCGCTTCGATTTTCGCTTCCGGCGCCGCGATAAAAACCAGCTCGGCATGCGGCTGGCTCGCCCCGATCTCGGCCGTTGCGACCGAAACGCCCGCGGGAAGTCCTTCGACTGCCAGCTTGATCGCGCCGGCATGGCCGCCCAGCCGCTCGGCCGAGACGCGAAGCTTCGCTTGGGCCTCGCGATACAGCGTGACGGCGTCAGAGGCGAGCGCCAGCCGGAAATCGCGCCGGGGCGGCGCGACGAGCAAACGGTAGGCGAATGCCGCGCCGCCGCGCGAAGCGAACCGCTCTTCCACGCGCGCGACGAATCGGCCGTCCTTCGGCGCCGTAAATAGCAGCCGGGCGTCGGTCTGGTTGTTGGGCTGATCGTCGGCGCGGGCGATCTCTTGCTCTTCGCCGTCCAGGATCACAAGCACGGAATCGAGCGGCGACCCAAGCCGGGAGGCCCGAACGTCGAACTCCACGATCTCACCCTGGCGCAGGTCGAACGCCCAGCAGTCTTTGTCACCCGGCGCCTCGATTCGTCCATTGCAAACCGCGGGCGGCGCGATCAGCGGCGCCGCCGCGGGCCGATCGTTAGGCTCGACTTCCAGCGATTCGGCCACGTCGCCCGTCTCGATGCGGACGCCTTGTCCGAGGCTAATCGCCGCGCCCAGGGGCGCCAGGTAACTATCCGGCGCGTCTGCGGGAATCGACGCATCGGCTTTTTCGCCGGCGAGCCCCGGCCCGTCCAACTCCAACGTCAGCTTCTCGCCGCGACGGCCGCCCAGGGGATAGGCCCGCTCGACGCGCGGCCCTTTGCTCAGCGTCAGCCGGTAAACATGGTCTTGCAGGCCGCCGAACTTGACATCGTGAATTCGCACTCGGTACTGGCCGTCGGCGGGGACCGTCGCGCTCAAGCAGGCATCTCCTTCGAGCGAGCCGAAATCTTCGGCGAGCGGCCGACCGTCGGCGTCGAGCAGCACCAGCCGCGGCCGTAAAGGATAACCGAGCCGCGCCGACATCGTTTCGGCGCGAATCAGCTCGCCTTGCTTCGCTTCGAACGACCACTCGTCGACGTCTTCGCGCGGAAAGATGCGCCCATTGATCGTGAGCGGCAGCGCGACAAGCGCCGGCAGCGGCTCGCCGTCAGTCTCGCGTTCGACGATTTCGGGCAGATCGCCCACGACGAATTTCAGCGACGGCGTCGCTCCTTGGGAGGTCGATACGCGCCAAGAGCGCGCTCCCAACGGCGCATCAGCCGCGATCGCGACATTGCCGGCGTAGTCCTTCGGGTAATCTTCCTTTTGCTGCGACGCGGGCAAGGGAATGACCGGCCCCTCGAACCAGACCGTTTCGACGGGCGCGATGCGCTGCGAAGCGAGGATGCCCGGCCCAAGCATCTCGAACGCCGCCCCTTCGTGGAGATACATGCCCCCGACGCGGAAATCGACCTTGCCGCCGCGTTGGCCGCCCGCGGGAAAAATGTAAGCCACAGCCGGTTCGTCGGCGCGCGCTGCCGCGCCTGACGCCATCGCGGCGATCAACAGGATTTGCGCTGGCAGACGCTTAAAGCAATTCATGAATCCGCCGGCCCTGGTTCGCGATTTTCACGGGCCGGCCTTCGGGCGTGTAGAACTCTTCCTCGGGGTTGATGCCTAGCAGGTGATACATCGTGGCCGCCAGATCTTCGGGGCCGTAGGGATGGTCGGCCGGCTTTTCCGCGCGGGCGTCGGAATGGCCGATCGCGCGGCCGCCGCGAATGCCTCCGCCCCCCAGCGCCACGGTGAACGCCGGTCCCCAGTGGTCGCGGCCGGCGTTCTTGTTGATTCGCGGCGTGCGTCCGAATTCGCCGGTGACCACGACGAGCGTCTTGGCCAAGATCTCGCGCTCGGCCAGGTCGCGAAACAGCGCCGACAAGGCCGAATCGAGATAGGGCAGCAGCTCCTTCTTGAGCACCGAAAAATTGTTGTCGTGCGTGTCCCAATTGCTGTGCTCGACCGTGACGCAGCGCACCCCGGCTTCCACCAACCGCCGCGCCGCCAGGCAAGATTGCCCGAGCGTATGGCGGCCGTATTCATCTCGCAAGGCATCCGGCTCGGCGTGCAGATCGAAGGCCCGCTTGGCCTCGGGCGAAGTCATCAGCTCGAAGGCCCGCTGGCGGAAAACGCCGACCGCGGCGGCCCGCGAGTTGGCCGCCAGTTCAGCCGACTTCTGGTAGCGATCGACTCGCGAAAGCAACTCGCGGCGCGAACCGAGCCGCCGGGCGTCGAGCGTCAGCGGCGGCACGACGTCGGGCACGGAGAAATCGGGCGCGGCCGGGTCGGCCTCGATTACGAACGGGGCCGCGGCGGCGCCCAGGTAGGCCGGCCCTCCGCTTTCGTGCATCCGCGGCAGGCAAACGTAGGCCGGCACGCTTCCGCGAGGACCGAGCTTGCGCGCGACGATCGATCCGTGCGACGGGCGCTGGTTGTTCGGCCGCAACGAAGGATTGAATCCCGCCGCCGGGTGATAGCCGGTCAGCATGTAATGGTCGGCCTCGCCGTGATTCGAGTTGCGGTGGCCGAACGAGCGAATCAACGAAAACTTGTCCATCTGGCCGGCGACGCGCGGCAGGTGCTCGCAAACCAGCGTCCCCGGCACGTTGGTCGAGATGGGATTGAAATCGCCGCGGAACTCGGCCGGCGCGTCGGGCTTCAAATCGAATGTGTCGATCGTGCTCAGGCCGCCTTTGAGATAGACGATGATCAACGACACGTCGTCGGCCGCATCGCCGCCGCCGTCGGTCTCGCGGGCGGGCGCCTGCCGCTGAAGCAGAGAAGGGAGCGAGAAACTGGCGCCGAACAGCGTCGCCGCTCCGACTCGCAGCATATCGCGGCGGTCCCTACGATCGCTCCATGCAGATGCTCGGCTCATTAGGCTTCGCTCCCGTCAATGATTGAAAATGAACTCCAGCGAGTTCAGCATCGCCCAGGCCTGATCTTCGGCCGCCTGGCGCCGAGAGTCCGACTTCGAAAGGTTATCGACCGCGTCGCGCCGCTCCTGTGCGTCGGGCCAGCGGCTGAAGATCGTCAGATAAAGTTCGTCGGCCAGGGCGCCGTCGTCGGCGATCGAATCCGCCAGCCGCTTGATTCGTCCCGCCTCGTGATTCAACTTCGCTTCGATCTCCGGCGAGTTGAGAAAGTGCAGCACCTGCGCCACGCTGGGCCCGACGTTGCGCTCGCATTCGCAGGCGGTCTGCCGACCCGGCCGGCCGAACAGTCGCAGGAAATAATGTTGCACGCCGCTGTCCCAAAGTTGAATTGCGCGATAGCCGCTTGGCAAGCCGGGAAATTTTTCGCCCATGCCGGTGGTCTGACAAACCGCGTCGAGCAACACCTCGGCCGGCAGCGGCTTGAACAGGGCGCGCGAAAAGTTCTGTTCGTCGCGCGCGTTCGTTTCGTTCGGTTCGGTTGAAAGCTGGTAGACCCGCGACGCCGTAATGGCGCGGACCAGTTCGCGAACGTCGAAACGCCGCTCGACCAGGTAATTCGCCAGCGCGTCGAGCAGTTCCGGATTCGTGGGCGGATTCGTGGCCCGCACGTCGTCGAGCGGTTCGACCAGCCCTCGCCCCGTGTAATGCGCCCAGATGCGATTCGCCAGATTGCGGGCGAACCAGGGGTTTTGCGGCGAAGCCAGCCAGTCGGCCAACGCCCGGCGCCGATCGCCCGTCAATTCATGCTCGGGCGTCGGGGCGCCCAAGCCGTGCGCCCAGACTGATTCGCCCGTTCGCGGATGCGTGGTCGTCGGATTGCCCGCGGCCAGGATCATCTCGCCCCGCGGCGATGCTTTGCGGTTCAGCGGGGCGAAGAAATCGACCATCCCGTAGTAATCGGTCTGGCTCCAACGGTCGAACGGGTGATGATGGCACTCGGCGCAGGCGATCCGCACGCCCAGAAACACCTGCGACAGCGTGCTCGCCATCTCGCCGGGCTTCTGCACCGCTTTATAAAAGTAGCCTTGCGGCGACTCGCCCAGCGGCCCTTCGGCGGTGAGCAGCTCGCGGGCGAACCGGTCGAGCGGCATGTTCTCGGCGATCGAACGGCGAATCCAGTGATAGTACGCATAAGCGCCTTCATGCCCCAGCGCCGCGCGATCGACGCGGAGCAGATCGGCCCACTTGAGCGCCCAGTAATCGGCGAATTCGGGTCGCTGGAGCAACTCGTCGACCAACCGGGCGCGCTTGTCCGGCCGCGGATCGGCGAGAAAACGCCTCGCCTCGTCCGACGAGGGCAGCGTGCCGATCGTGTCGAGGAACACGCGCCGCAAGAATTCGGCGTCGCTCGCAGGCCGCGATGGGGCGATATTCAGCTTGGCCAGCCGGGCCCCTACAAGTTGGTCGATGAAGTTGCCCGCGGCCAGCGCCGCTGAAGCGTCGATCGGTTGCGACCGCGGGATGATGGCGGTAAACAGGTCCACTTCGCCCATGAAGCTGGCCATGACGGCCGCCTGCCCCGGCGCCTCTCCGGTCGTCACCAACCCCATCTCATCGACCGCGGCCAGTCCCTCCTGATTGGATTGGAAGCGGGCCAGACCGGTTACATCGGCTTCAGAACCGTCGCTGTAGCGGGCGACGACGCGCAACTGCTGGCGACTTCGCATGCCCAGCACGCGCTCTCGCGGTTCCACGACGATGCCGATCACCCGTGGATCGCTGGAATCGCCGAATCGCAGGCCGCCCGCGATCCACGCCACGAGGATTCGATATTCTCGCGAATCGGCGGCCAAGCGAGCGCCTCCGCCGTGCGGCGCGCTACCCGTCGCCTTCCGCAACAGCAGGCTTTGTTCGGCCGCCGCGGGGAACACCCGCCGCCCGCGATCTTGCATCGTGAGCGCTTGATAATCGGCGGCCGGGTCGAAACCGAACACCGAAAGCTTAAATCCGTTCTGGCCCTCGGCTTTGCCGTGGCAACCCGATGAGTTGCAGCCGAACTTGCTCAACAGGGGCACGACGTCGTTGGCGAAGTTATAGAGCCGCTGGCGACGCGAGCCTTCGACGGTACATGTTACCTGGCGTTTGCAGCCGGCCGCTTCCACCTCGACGATCGCGTTGCCGTCGGCCAGCCCTCGCACAACGCCTGCTGGCGAGACCACGACGAGTTCTGGCGACAGCGAGCGATATTGGGCCGAATGCGTCAGATCGAGGAGCCGCCCGGCCTCGTCTCGCCCGTCCACCAGCAGCGAAAACCTGGCGTCGTGCCCGGCCAGCCGCACCTCGGCCGGATTGACGCTGACTTCGACAAAGGCCGCCGACCGATCAACCGCATCCTCCGCCCGCGATTGCCCAGCGGCAACGGCAAGCAGGATCAAGCAGCCGGGCAAGACGGAAGGCGGGCGCGGCATTCATGGCTCCGTCGCGTAGCTTCGAATCGGAGGTCAGGCGGGCACGCATCAAAGTATACACACTCTTTAGGACGGCAGCCAACCCGGCTGGGCCGCGTGGCGATGCCATTTGACGAGAACTTCTGGCGGTGGCCGCAACCATCGTGCGGAGCTACTGCAATCGCCAGAAGAATCGCGGCAACGGTCACTGCCGCCAATGGATGTCGTGGTCGACTGAGGAGCCTTTTACTTCCTTCGCTGATAGTGGGCGATGAGGGGCTCGAACCCCCGACATCCACGGTGTAAACGTGGCGCTCTACCAACTGAGCTAATCGCCCGGCCCGGATCGATCGTAATGGCCGCTTGCCGTGACTGTCAATCGAGATGACCCGGATGACCAGCCGGCGGCCAGGAGCGCCTGTCGGATAAGTCGGCGTCGCTTGCTAAACTGCTATGGCTGCCGCCGCGGACGCGTGGACGTTCGCGATGCGCCGCGAAGATGCGGTCGCCCGAGCGACCGGAGCGATGTTGTTTTGTGGCCAGACAACGAAAATAAGGAACAAGCTCGTTGTTCGAAGCGATTTCGATTCCGATCGTGACGCTGCATCTCGTCGCCGCCGATCTGGCGGCGGCCGGACCGCTCGTCGGGCTCTGGCTGCTGTGGCGGGCGGCGCGCGGCGATCGGCTGGCCGCCGAGGTCGAACGCGGGCTGCTGCGGGCTTCGATTTGGGCCTTGATCGCGGCGATGGCGCTGGGGGCGTGCGCGCTGGCGGTCTTGTGGGCGATGCGTAATGAGGCCTGGTTCGCGGCGGCCCGGCGGATTCCGGAACCGCGCTATTGGTATGGGCTGGTCGAACTCGGATTCTCGTGGGCCTGTCTGGCCATCGCCTTGCGGCTCGCCGGGCGCGATCCGGTCGAGGGATTCGGCGGCCGGTTCAAGGTCCGCTTCATTTTGTTGGCCTTGGCGGGGACGAACCTGGCCTATCATTTTCCACCGCTGTTCGCGGCGATCGGCGTGCTCAGCACCCGCCCGGAGGGTTTTGGAAGGAAGGTCCGCTTCGTCGCGATGCTGGCCGACCCGGAAATTTTGGCCCGCACCATGCATCATTTATTGGCCGCGCTGGCGGTGGCCGGCGCCGCGATGATGGTCGGCGCCATGCGCTGGAAGGCGCCGGAGGAGAGCGACGCACGGCGCCGCGCGGCGTCGTGGGGCGGGCGAATCGCCCTGGCGGCCGCCGCCGGCCAGTTGCTCGCAGGGCTGCACCTATTGTTTCAACTTTCGGTCTCCGCGCGGCAGCGCTTGATGGGCGAAGACGCGCTGGCCAGTTTGCTGTTCGCCGCGGCGCTCTTCGCGACCGTGTTCCTGCTGCACCGGCTGGCGGCGATCGCCTTCGGCGACGCCGAGCCGCGACACATCATCATATCTACGATCTTGATTGCGTTAATCATGTTGTTGATGGTCGCCA
>DATNEC010000324.1:0-3894 GCA_035606815.1 Pirellulales bacterium | reverse complement strand
AAGCCTGGGGCTGGCATCGCGTCGCACTGGCCCGCGACGGCGGCCTGGCGTGGGCCAAGCAGGGTTACGTGAGATTACAGGCCCAACTCGACTCGGCGCTTCCGCAGACCATCGCGGCGGCGAATCCCGCCAGCCAAATCGACCTTTCCGGCTATCCCTTGCCGCGTTGGAATTCCGCAAGTTCAGCCGACGAATCACCAAATGCGGTCCGCGGCGGCCCGCCGCTCGCATTCACGGACCTTGCCTCCCAGGCCGGAATCGATTTCTTCTATTACAACGGCGCGCAGGCCGGTCAGGACGGCCGCCGCATCCAGCAGATCATGGGCGGCGGAGCGGCAGTGCTTGATTACGACGCCGATGGCTGGCCCGATCTCTATTTCACACAGGGCTGCCGCTGGCCGCCGCAAGCCGGGCAGACCGAACATCTCGATCGCCTCTACCGTAATCTCGGCGACGGCCGCCTCGCGGACGTCACGCCGGACTGCGGGATCGCGGAAGACCGATTCAGTCACGGAGCGACTGTGGGCGATTTCAATAACGACGGCTTTCCTGACCTGTACGTGGGCAATATCGGCGTCAATCGCCTGTACGTCAATCAGGGCGACGGCACGTTTCAAGACGTCAGCGATGCGGCGGGCATTCGGTCCGACGGCTGGACCACAAGTTGCATGCTGGCCGATCTCAACGGCGACGGGATGCCCGACATCTACGACGTCCGCTACGTCCAAGGCCCCGAGGCCTTCGAAACGGATTGTTTCGAAGCCGGCCGGCGGCGCTCGTGCAGCCCGAAAAACTTCCAGGCGGAGCCGGACCGGTTCTACTTGGCGCATGGCGACGGTCGCTTCGACGAAGCCGCGGCGGCGGCGGGACTCTCGGCGCCGGGCGGGAACGGCCTGGGACTTGTCGGCGCCAGTTTCGACGACACGGGCGCCTTGAGCCTGTTCGTCGGCAACGACCAGGACGCCAATTTTTACTTCGCCAATACGGCCCCGCGCGGCGGGCCGCCGCGGTTCGTCGAACGCGGCGTGATCTCGGGTTTGGCCTACGACGAAAACGGTCTGGCGCAAGCCTGCATGGGCATTGCCGCCGGCGACGCCAACGGCGATCGCAAGTTGGATCTGTTCGTCAGCAACTTCTATGCGGAATCGAACACGCTTTATCTGCAAGATGGGGACCAGCAATTCGTCGATGCCACGGCGCGGGCCGACTTGCGGGCCGCAAGTTTCAATCTGCTCGGCTTCGGCGCCCAATTCATCGACGGCGAACTCGACGGCTGGCCGGATCTCGTCTTGGCCAACGGCCACATCGACGATTACTCATATAAGCAGATCCCGTTCGAAATGCCGCCTCAATACTTCAGCAATCTCGGCGGCGGACGGTTTGCCGAACGTCCGGCGGAGGAATTGGGCGACTATTTCCACGGCAAGTATTTGGGCCGCGGGCTGGCCCGGTTGGATTGGAACCGCGACGGCCGAGAGGACTTCGTCGTTTCGCACCTGGACCGCGCCGCGGCGCTGATCACCAACCAGACCTCGCGGGCCGGCCACTTCTTGTCGGTGCAATTGCGCGGCGTCGCATCCTCGCGCGACGCGATCGGCGCCGTCGTCACGATCGAATCCGGCGGCAAATCACGGCGGCAATGGCTCGCGGCCGGCGATGGCTTTCTGGCTAGCAACCAGCGCCAATTGGTGTTCGGGCTAGGATCGAACACGCGCGTCGATAAGCTTTCGGTCCGCTGGCCCTCGGGCGCGGAGCAAGAGTTTCGCGACTTGGCAGCCGACCAGGAGCTGATCTTCGTCGAGAATTCGCCGCGCGCCACGGCGTTGACGGCTGTCCGCTAGACCGCCTTGGCGCAGCTTTCGGCCTCGTCTTGGGTTATAGTGGCACGCATGAAGTGCCCTTATTGCCGCAAGGACAACGATCGCGTCATCGATTCTCGCGCCAGCCAAGATGGTTTTGCGATTCGCCGCCGGCGCGAGTGCCTGTCCTGCCGGCGGCGATACACGACTTACGAGCGGATCGAAGAACAAGCCATCAAGGTCATCAAGAAAGACGGCGTCCGCGAACCGTTCGAGCGCGAGAAGATCCGCAAGGGGCTGGAAAAAGCCTGTTGGAAACGCGCGATCAGCGACGAGCAAATGGAGGCGGTCGTGTCGGCCGTCGAAAGCGACATCTACGCGAATTTCGACGCCGAGATCGAGAGCCGTTCGCTGGGCGATCTGGTGATGAAGCGTCTCCGGCAGTTGGACCAGGTGGCCTTCGTCCGCTTTGCCAGCGTGTATCGCGAGTTCAAGGACGTTCGCGATTTCGTCGATGAACTCGAGCCGATGCTCGAAGAATCGCGCAAGCCAAAACGGTGAAGTGTTCAGTTTTCAGTGTTCAGTAAGAGCACTGAAAACTGAACACTGAACACTTACAACCGTCGCTCGACGACGAACTCCGTCAACTTGCAAAGCACCGATTTGGCGGCGCTGGGGGCCAAGCAGTCCAACTCGGCGCGGGCCTGCTGGGCGAATTCAGCCGCCACGTTTCGGGAGTACGTCAGCGCGTCGCCGTCTTGAAGCCAGCCCGCCAGCGTCTCTCGTCGAAGACTGTCGGGCCCTTGAAGCAGGCGGACGGCGTCGCGGCGGCGGCCCTCGTCGAGTTGGCTGAGCAAGCGAATCAAGGGCAGCGTCAGCTTTTGCTGTTCGAGATCGGTGCCCAGCGATTTCCCGGTCGTCGCTTCGTCGCCGACCAGATCAAGCAGGTCGTCGACGATTTGAAAGGCGATCCCCAGGCCGCGGCCGTAGCGGGCAAGCGCAGCCTCGACTTCTACGTCCGCTTCGGCGTAATGCGCTCCCAACTGGCAGCAGCAGGCGCATAACTCGGCAGTTTTGGCCTCGATGACGCCCAAATATTCTTGCTCGCTGAGCGCCAGATTGCCGCAACTGGCAATTTGACGAAGTTCGCCCTCGCAAACGATGTTGGTGGCCCGGCCGATGGTTTGGCAGGCGAACGTGCTAGAGAGCGTGCTGGCCAGGTAAAAGGCGTGGGTGAACAAGAAATCGCCGAGCAACACGCTGGCTTGGCCGCCCCAACGAGCGTTGACTGTTTCCAGGTGCCGTCGCAGCAACGCCGCATCAAGCACGTCGTCGTGGACCAGCGTTGCCGTATGGATCATTTCCACCACGACGGCAAGCACGAGGTGGTCGTGTTTCACCCCCCCCGCGGCCTGGGCGGAAAGCAACAATAAGGCCGGGCGCAGCCGTTTGCCCCCCAGGCGAAAGCCGTGTTGGGCCAGTTGGTCGACGGGCGGATAATCGCTGCGCAGCTCGGCCCGCAGCAAGTCCTCGAATTTCGCCAGGTCTTCGCGGATCGGCTCGTACAGCGACTCCAACCGCTGACGGCCGGCGGTGCGATCATTGACCGCTTGGCTCATGGCTTTCCCGCGGCGTTTCTCTTTGGTAGCGGCCACTGCGGCCTCCCTGTTTTTCTTCGAGTTGAATTTGCTCGACGACCATCGACCGATCGACCGCCTTGCACATATCGTAAATCGTCAGCGCCGCCATGCTGACGGCCACGAGCGCTTCCATTTCAATTCCGGTGCGGGCCGTGATGCGCGCCGTGGCTTCGATCGCCACGACGCAGTCATCGACGAAGGAAAACGAGATTTCCGCCGCATCCAGAGGCAGCGGATGACAAAGCGGTATCAAATTGCCGGTTTGCTTGGCGGCCATGATCCCGGCCAAGCGCGCCACTTCCAGCACGTCGCCCTTCGCCAAGCGCCGGTCGCGAATCAGGACCAATGTCGCCGGCGCCATGCGAATTCGCGCCGAGGCGCGGGCCATCCGGGCCGTGACCGGCTTGGAGCCGACGTCGACCATGCGGCTGGCGCCTTCTTCGTCGAAATGGCTG
>DATNEC010000289.1:0-4270 GCA_035606815.1 Pirellulales bacterium | reverse complement strand
GCGTGAGGCCGGAGCAAGATCCGTACTATTTGCATCTCTGCCGCGTCGATTTCGACGGCGACGGCTTCGCCGTTCTGACCGAAGGAGACGGCACGCACGAAGTCAGTTTTTCGCCAGACCGGCATTTTTTTCTCGACCGTTGGTCTCGCGTCGATCAGACGCCCGTCGTCGAGTTGCGGCGGTCGGAGGATGGCTCGCTCGTATGTGAAGTCGAACGTGCCGAGGTTCAGTCGCTCATCGCTGCAGGGTGGACCGAGCCCGAACGTTTTACGGCTCCTGGCCGCGATGGCAAAACGCCCATTTACGGCATCGTGATTCGTCCCTCGAATTTCGACCCGGCCAAAAAGTATCCCGTGATCGAGCAGATTTACGCGGGACCGCACGGCGCGCACGTGCCCAAAGCGTTTGGCGCTTTGCCCGCCCAACACGTTTTGGCGGAGCTGGGTTTTATCGTCGTGCAGATCGACGGCATGGGTACGAACTGGCGCAGCAAGGCGTTTCACGACGTGTGCTGGCGGAATCTGGCCGACGCCGGTTTCGCCGACCGCATCGCGTGGTTGAAACAGGCGGCCGAGCGCCGCCCTTGGATGGACCTGTCGCGAGTCGGCGTCTACGGCGGCAGCGCCGGCGGGCAGAACGCCGTTCGCGCTTTGCTCGACCATCACGACTTTTACAAAGCGGCGGTTGCCGATTGCGGTTGTCACGATAACCGCATGGACAAGATCTGGTGGAACGAGCTATGGATGGGCTACCCGGTCGGGCCGCACTATGAGCGGTCGTCGAACGCGGCCGACGCGCAGAAACTCAAGGGCAAGCTGCTGTTGGTCGTCGGCGAACTCGACAGAAATGTCGACCCCGCCTCCACCATGCAACTCGTGCATGCCTTGCAAAAGGCTGATAAAGATTTCGACCTTGTGATCGTCGCGGGCGCTGGCCACGGCGCCGCCGAAACGCCCTATGGCTCCCGCCGTCGCATGGACTTTCTCGTGCGTCAACTGCACGGCTGCGAGCCCCGCTGGGAGCCGTAAGACGACGCAATAGGGCGTCGCGTGCCAGGTCCGGTTCGAACGCTCGTTGATTGCGGCGACGGTGCGGTTTACAATCGGCACGCCGAACTAGCCGCCCATGAAGCGAAAAAAACCATGACTTCGGTCTACACCGTCCGCGACCGTAGCGATAGGCTCGGTTGGTCCGACTCGCTCTCCGCGACAGGTTAAGGTCAGGGTCAAAGAAACCAGCGAAGTCGTCCTTCGTCAGTTCTCGTACCCCCTATTACGTGAGTTAGTCCATGCTTCGTCATTGCCTCGTCCTTCTCGGAGTCTTGCTTGTGCCGGCCGCCATTGTTTCAGCCGCAGAAACCGACACGAGAGTATTCGAGATGCGAACATATCATGCCCCGGCAGGCAAGCTGGACGCCTTGCACGCCCGCTTCCGCGAGCACACGGTCAAGCTCTTCGAAAAACATAACATCACGAACATCGGCTACTGGCTTCCGCTCGATAATCCGGAAAATAAGCTGATCTACCTGATCGCCTTTCCCAGCCGGGAGGCGCGTGAAAAGAGCTGGAAGGCATTTGGCGCCGATCCGGTCTGGCAAGAGGCCAAGCGGGCCAGCGAAGCGGACGGGCCGCTTGTTTCCAAGGTGGAATCGCGGTTCCTAGAGGCGACCGATTATTCACCGGCGATCAAGCCTTCGCACGACGGCGAACGAGTCTTCGAACTGCGCACCTACACGACCACGCCGGGCAATCTCGGGGCCCTCAATGCCCGCTTTCGCGATCATACGATGCGGTTGTTCGAAAAGCACGGCATGGCCAACATCGCTTATTGGACGCCAATGGAGGATCAAGAGGGCGCCGATCGCACGTTGATTTACATTCTGGCTCACCGCAGTCCCGAGGCCGCGAAAGCGTCGTTCGCCGCGTTCCGCGACGACCCGCAGTGGATCGCCGCGCGGACGGCTTCCGAGGAAAAGGCGGGCGGTTCACTCACGGTAAAAGACGGCGTCAAGTCGGTGTTCCTGAAGGCCGTCGATTACTCGCCGATCCGCTGAGACCATTCTTGACGTAATACTTTTCGCATGGCGCCAGTACGCTGTATTGGTTCAGCGTGAAATGGAAGGGGGCATGATCAAGGTAGCGATCGCCTGAACCAAAACAACCTAAGTCTTGGTTTCGGCGAGATTTAAGAGGAAACTACCCGCACGGGGATTCGAACCCCGGTTACTGGGCTGAGAACCCAGCGTCCTAGGCCTCTAGACGATGCGGGCGAGACGAGCGACTCCGAAGTAGGTCAACTCCGCTCAAGAGTGGCTCGTGGGACCGAAGAACACTAAGAATTACCACTCGACCGCTTGGCTGTCAACCGCCGACAGGCTCGTCCGGCAACTCGAATTCCGACTCGCGCCAACGCTCCAACATCGCCTCCGTTTCGCGGCTCATTTCGCGGCGGCTGGCTTGCTGGTCGGCCTGCAAGGCCGTGACGATCAGGCGCTTCATCGCGAAATCGAGTTTTTCGTGCAGCGGCCACAGCTCGGCCAACAACGCCGCCGACTCCTGGTAGCGTCTCTGCCGGGCCAGAATCACGCTTTCGCCGGCCAGCCCGAAGGCTTGTAGATCGGGATCGTCGAGCGCCGCGAACTGGGCGAACAACGTCATCGCCTCGGGCTGACGGTCTTGGTACAGGTAGCGCCGCGCCAGGTCTTGGTTCGCCAGCCGGATCTCGTGCTCCGCCTCCGGCCAGAATCGCTCGACGCTTTTGAGCCATTCCTCGCTGCCGCTGATCTTGGCCAGCACCAACTGATCGTGGGCGCTCGCCAGCTTTTTCACTTGCGTCTGCCGCACGTCGGAGAGCAGGAACTTGGGCCGCGCGAGCCAGCTCGCCAATCCGCCGAGGGCAAAGGCGCCCGCCATCGTCGCCGCCAGGGCGAACCGGCGCCGCCGGAGCCGAACGGCGGCGACGGCCGACGTTCGCATCGCCGTTTGCAGTCGCTCGGCCGCGTGGCCGCCCGGGCGCTCCCCGTCGAGGCCCTCCCATTCGCCGAGCGCTGCGGCCCAATCGGCGGGGCCTTCGATCTGCAGAGCACGCAGCTCGGCCAGCAATTCGCGGGCGCTCGCGTGGCGCCGGCCCGGTTCTTTCGCCAGCATTTTGTGGACGATGCGGCACAGCGCGGGCGGCAAGTCGGGGCGGTGGTTCTCCAACGGCTCGGCTTGCGATTTCAGGTGCTGCACCGCCACGCCGAGCGCGGTTTCGCCGCGAAACGGCAGCACGCCAGCGAGCATTTGGTAGCAGGTGACGCCGAAAGAATAGATGTCGCTCCGCGGGTCGAGTGGCTTGGCCTCGACCTGCTCGGGGCTCATGTAGAGCGGCGTGCCCATCGTGATCCCGACCTGCGTCAGGTTCGTGGCGTCGCCCGAGAGACGGGCCAGGCCGAAGTCGGCGACCTTTACTTCGCCGCTGCGCGCCAGCATGATGTTTTCCGGCTTGATGTCGCGATGCACGATGCCCGCCGTCGAGGCCTTGTAGAGCGCCGCGGCCACCTGCCGCATGATGGCGGCGGCCAGCTTGACCTCGGGCGGGCCGCGGCGGACCATGAACTCTTGCAGGTTTTGGCCTTCGATGTATTCCTGGGCGATGTAATGGATGCCGTCGGCGCTGCCGACGTCGTGAATCTGCACGATATTGGCATGCACCAGCGACGCCGCCGCCTGGGCTTCGTTGTGAAACCGCCGGACATACGTCTCGTCGGTGGCCAATTCGCTTTTCAGCACCTTGACGGCCACCTGGCGGCGCAGCGAACCTTGCTCGGCCAGATAGACTTCGGCCATTGCCCCGCGGCCAAGGCGCCGCAGCAGGCGAAAATCGCCCAACTGCCGGCCCGACAAGTCGGCTTCGCCGTGCGTCTCAACCGTCTTGGGCGCCGTGTCCGCCATGCCTCATGCCGCAAAAGCAAGCCGCGTTCACCAAACAGAATTGCGTCCGAGATTTGAGTATGGCCGCCTGCCGCGGCGACCGCAACGGCTGGCGGAAGGATGACACGGCCGATCAATTTTCCCAAGCGTCGAACGGGCTGAGGGTTGGCGACGTAGGAAGTCCAACGGATTCGATTCTCACCCTTGCACGGAGGTGCTTTGTGGAAGCCTGCGCTGGGGAAAGCCTGCTGGCCATGCTGGCGGCGATTCCCGATCCTCGCGGGCGTAAGGGACGACGCCATCCTTTGGCGGCCATGCTGGCCGCGATGGTCTGTGGGCTGCTGACAGGCGCTCGGGGT
>DATNEC010000286.1:0-9601 GCA_035606815.1 Pirellulales bacterium | reverse complement strand
GGCGCGGGGCCGCACGACGCCGGCGAGGTTGGTGTTGCGGGCCAAGATCGTGCTGTTGGCGGCGGCTGGAAAACTCAACAAGGGAATCGCCTTGGAGTTGAAGGCCCCGGCATGACGACCGTTTCCAACGGCGAAGCCGCTTTGCGGAGCGTGTACTGACAGGCATTGACAATGATGCCCCTCGCGGCGCTCGATCTTCACGGCGGCGCTGGCGGCGCAGATTTTCCCCAAGACCACGACCGAAAAGGCGACCGCCGCCACACACTGGACTACGCGGACGCTGACGGCCAAACTGGGGACGTCGTTGTCGATGGTGCAGCGAGTCTAGAAAGCACGGCGGCATTTTCGTTCTCGTGGTACCAGCGAAACTTTCACGCAATCGAGTTTCGCGCCGTCGGCCCAGACGACCGGATTTGAACCAAGGCTTCTCGTCAATCCTGTGGCTTGGTCGGCGTGGGCAGCCGCGCCGCTAGCTCGGCCAGGCGGTACTCGACACGCAGGACGTGCTCCCGCATGGTGCGCTCCGCCGTGAGCTGGCGGTTCCAAAGGTTGATGAAGTTCGTAAGCAGAAACACGACTAGGCCCAGGAGCGCCCACAGCACGCCGGCCAGCGAAGGACTCTGCAGAGCCTGGACGATGAGCAACAACGCTACGGCCCAGGTGATACCGACAAGCGCCTTGCTCATGCCCTGCATGGTCCGTAGAGGCTCGGCCCCCCGCCGTAGGATGTGGAGAATCCAACCGGCCATCGGGATTAAAACCAGCAAATTAAGGCCCCAGATCCAGCGGTGCTCGGCATCGAAAATGAGGCCGCAGGCCGCTCCGGGAAGTCCGATGACCAGGCACGCGAAGCAGAACTTGTAATACAGCCTGTGAGTGCGGGGCAGCCGAGGCTCCACGATCTCGGCAAGTTCTTGCCGGAAGCGTTGCTGGCGCTCCGGGCTCACCGGCTCGGCGCTGAACAGGTTTTCTCGCAAGTCATTCTCGGGCGTCATGATTGGCTCCTTCGTAGAGGATTGTCCGCAAGGCCTTCTTGGCATGGTGAAGGCGCGACTTGACGGTCCCCGGCGGGATTGCCAGCACCGAGGCGATTTCCTCGATGGTCAGGTCTTGAAGAAAGAACAGCGTCAGGGCCTCGCGATGCGGCAGGGAAAGTTTGTCGAGGCCGGCGTGGACGGCGGCGGTGTCCTCGCGGGTGAAGGCGGGTTCGTGAGCGGCCTCGGTCGCGGCGCTCTCCACTGCCGCGTACAAACGGAGGTTGACATCCCTGTGGCGCAAATGCGCCAGGGCGTGGTTGCGAGCGGCGCGGTAGAGAAAGGCCGGCAGCGCACGAGTATCGCGAAGTTTAGGCAGAGCGCGGAAAACAGACGCCCAGGTCTCCTGAACCAAATCCCAGGCGTCGGCCTCCGATCCCACCATGCGGCGCAGGTAGTACAACAGCGGCTTCTCGAAAAAAGTCACCAACTCCTCGGAAGCACGGGGGTCTCGCCGCTGGCAGCGGAGCACGAGCAGTTCGCATAAGATCAGGTCCGCGTCTGTCATAGCGGCGTTCCTTGTTGGAGCTTCAGACACAGAGTAGGATGCGCCAGCGGCCCGAATGGTTCAAACCGGCGCGTGCCGGGAAAGTTCGGCGTCCAACCAGCGGGAGCGGATCGGAGCCATGCCTATGAAACCCACTCTCGCCGTGCTTTGTCTCGTCGCGGCCGCCGTCCACGCCGCGAACCCGCCGCCAAAGGACGTTTCCGCGCTCCTCGCCCCCATCATCCAGAAGCACGACATCCCCGGCATGGCAGCCGCCGTCGTGCGCGACGGCGAGATCGTCGCCCTCGGCGTTGCCGGCGTCCGCACGCGCGGCAAGCCAGAGCAGATCGCCGCCGCCGATCGCTTCCACATCGGCTCCGACACCAAGGCGATGACCGCCATGCTCTGCGGCATCCTCGTCGATGAAGGAAAACTGAAATGGGACCAGACGCTCGGCGAGACTTTCCCCGAGTTGAAGAAGTCGATGAATCCCCAGTATCAGGCCGTCACGCTCGAACAACTCCTCACCCATCGCGGCGGGGCGCCCGGCGAACTCGAAAAGGATGAACTTTGGGGCAAACTCTGGCAGCACAAGGGCACGCCGACGAGCGCGCGCCGACTCCTGCTCCGGGGTGTCACGTCCAAACCGCCCGAAGCCGCTCCCGGCACGAAGTTCATTTATTCCAACGCCGGCTACTCCATCGCCGGCCAGATGGCCGAGAAGGTTACGGGCAAATCATGGGAAGACCTCGTGCGCGAAAAAATCTTCCGCCCGTTGGGCATGACCACGGCCGGCTTCGGGGCGCCGGGCACGCGCGCGAAGAACGACCAACCCCGCGGCCACAAAGCCGACGGCTCTCCCGTCGAGCCCGGCCCTGCCGCGGACAACCCCGTCGCCATCGGCCCCGCCGGCATCGTCCACTGCTCTCTCGGAGACTGGGCCAAATTCGCCGCCGCCAGCCTCCCGTCGGCCAAAACCAAGCTGGTCAAACCCGAAACCCTCGAGAAGCTTCACACGCCCGCCGCCGGCGAGCCGAAATACGCCATGGGCTGGATCATCGCCGACAACCAGCCCTGGGCCGCCGGCCCCGCGCTGACCCACGCCGGCAGCAACACCATGTGGTTCGCCGTCGCCTGGCTCGCCCCCAAGAAAGACTTCGCCGTCCTCGTCGCCTGCAATCAGGCCAACGACCAGGCTTGCAACGACGCTGTTCTCGCCCTCATCGCTTCGGGAAAATAATTGCGGACCGCCGAGCGTCGTATATATATCCCAAATAGCGTGGGTACGCGCTTCCTCCCGGGCGCTGCTCCCAGATCCATCCTTTGAAGGGAGTCGAACTATGATTTTCCGTTTCACCCTGGGCCTGGCGGTCGCGCTGGCGTTGTTGGAGCCGGCCGCGTTTGCCGCCGATCCGGGGGCGCCGATCCGCGAGCGGTTTGCCGACTCGCAGACTCAGCCGAGCTTTCAGAAGCACGTGCTGCCGCTCATGAGCAAGCTCGGTTGCTCTGGCCGGGCGTGCCACGGCTCGTTCCAGGGCCAGGGCGGTTTTCGCCTCTCGCTGTTTGGCTACGATTTCAAGCAGGACCACGAGGCGCTCGTCGTCGGCGACGCGCCTCGCGTCAATTTGGAGTCTCCCGCGGAAAGCTTGGTCCTGCTCAAGCCGACCATGCAGGAGGACCACGGCGGCGAAAAGGTCATCGACGAGGCCTCTTGGCAATACAACATCCTGGCGGGCTGGATTCGAAGCGGCGCGATCGACGACAGCGCCGTGAATTCCGAGATCGGCCGCCTGGAAATTCAACCCGCGGAGCTGATCTTCGGGCGAGCGGGAGAGTCGGCGCCGTTGCGCGTGCTGGCGCACTGGCGCGACGGCGCCATTGAGGACGTTACGGACATCACGCGCTTTCGCACCAACGATGACTCGGTCGCCAAGGTTGACGAACTAACGGGCGTGGTGACCGCGGAGGGGCGCGGCGATACGCACATTGTCGCCTTCTACGACAACGGCGTGGCGGCCGTCGCCGCGATGCTGCCGGCGAGCGACAAGGTCGGCCCGAACTATCCGACCATCGCCGCTTCGACGAAGGTCGATGAATTGATCGCTGCAAAGCTTCGAAAGATCGGCGTCGTTCCGTCGGGACTCTGCAGCGACGAAGAGTTTCTGCGCCGCGCCAGCCTCGATATCTGCGGCGCCTTGCCGATGCCCGAGGAAATCCGGCAGTTCCGCGCGAATGCCTCGCCCGACAAACGGGCCGAGAAAATCGACGAGCTGCTTCTGCGGCCCGACTATGCGGCGTGGTGGACCACGGTGATCTGCGACATCACGGGAAACAACGCCGATCAATTGGAAATCGCGGGCAAATATCTCGAGCCCGAGTCGGCGAGCAACTGGTACGACTGGATTTACCGGCGGGTATCGGAGAACACGCCCTACGACAAGATGATGGAGGGCCTGGTGCTGGCGGTTGGCCGGCGACCGTCGCAGAGCTATGCCGATTACTGCGCGGAGATGACCAGTTACGTCCGTGCCGCGGACCCGGCCGATTTTTCGCAGCGCGATACGATGCCGCTGTTCTGGGGCCGGCGGAACATGCAGAAGCCTCAGGAAAAGGCGCTGATGTTCAGCTACACGTTCCTGGGCGTGCGGCTGCAATGCGCCGAGTGCCACAAGCATCCCTTCGACCAGTGGACGCAGGAGGATTTCAATAGTTTTCAGGCGTTCTTCACGGGCGTCGTTTACCGGCGTCAGGACCGCCGCGATCCCGAGGTCGCCGCGATGATGCGGGCCGTGGGAGTCGATCCCGATGCCGGCAAAGGCAACGGCAATAATCCGGGGCGCCAACTGGCCCAAGCGGCCCGCGAGGGAAAGACGACGCCCTTTCCAGAGCTGGTCGCCTCCAGCGGGCCTCAGAAGGGTAAAAACGGCCCCAAGCAGATCAAAAAGCCCAACGCCGGCGCGCGCGTGATTACGCCCAAGGTGCTGGGCGGCGAAGAGGTGATGTTGGCCAACTACTCTGATCCGCGTCAGCCGCTGATGGATTGGATGCGCAGCCCCGAGAATCCCTATTTCGCCCGGGCCTGGGTCAATCGCGTATGGAGCCGCTATTTCGGCGTGGGCATCATCGACCCGCCCGACGACCTGAACCTGGCCAATCCGCCGAGCAACGCGGAACTGATGGACTATCTGACCACGGGGTTCGTTCATAGCGGGTACGACATGAAGTGGCTGCATCGTACCATCGCCGCGTCCGATGCGTACCAGCGGTCGCGAACGACCAACGAGACGAACGCATTGGACCGCCGCAACTTCAGCCACGCGCTGCTGCGCCGCTTGCCCGCCGAGGTGGCCCTGGATGCGATCACGATGGCAACCGCCGGGGGCGCCGAGCGCGACCGTCTGCATGGCGACGTGCGCAGCCGGTATATCGGCCTCAAAGCCACGCAAGGCGGAAGCGGCCGAGGGCAGCGCGAATACTCGCTGGGAGTCTTCGGCCGCCCGGACCGCGTTACCACCTGCGACTGCGAACGTTCCGACGACCCGACGCTGCTCCAATCGCTGTTCCTCTTCAACGACGGCGAAATGCACAAGCTGATCAATGCCGGCGGGTGGATTGCCGATCTGCAGCGCGTCGAACGCTATCCAGATATCGAGGAGCAGATCAGCCGGACCCGGGCGCGACTGAAGCAGCAAGAACAGCACCAGGAGGAGAAGCGTGCGGCGGCGACGCGGACCGAGTTGGCAAAACTCCAGGCCGCCAGCCTGGCGAACATCTCCGACCGGGGAGCGCTTGTCGAAGAACTGTATCTGCGCACCGTCAGCCGAATGCCCGGCGGCGACGAGCGCGCCGCGGCGCTCGAACTTCTGCACGGCGCCGACAGCGTCTCGTCGGGCATGCGTCAACTGCTGTGGGTCATGCTCAATACGAAGGAATTCATCCTCAATCACTGACCCCGCGCTGAGCGCTCGGGTCCGCCGGCGAGTCAAAAACTTCGAAGTTGAAACGGAGCCTGTCATGTCCAGCCACGTGTTTTGCGATGGTATTCGACGGCGCGACTTTTTGGCCTACGGGGCGGCGGGGGCCGGGCTGAGTCTGCCGGCATTCCTCGAGAAGACGGTCATCGGCGAAGTCAATCCCGCGGCGCGCGGCAAGTCCGCTATCTTCGTCCAGCTTGCCGGCGGCCCCAGCCACATCGACACGTTCGACTTGAAGCCCGACGCGCCGGACGCCAATCGCGGCGAGTTCAAGCCGATCAAGACGAACGTGGGGGGCGTAGAAATCTGCGAACATCTGCCCAAGCTCGCTCAGTGCGCCGACAAGTACGCCATCCTCCGCGGCGTTAGTCACACCCTCGCCGCCCACGACCTCGGTACGAAGTACCTCAACACGGGCAACCGGCCGCTCCCGTCGCTGGAGTTTCCCGGCTACGGCGCCGTGATCATGAAGGAACTGAGCGGAGATCCCGATCTCCCGCATTTCGTCGCTGTTCCCAATACTCCGCAGTCCGGCGGTTATCTTGGTCCCGCCTACGGCGCGCTGCGCACTGGCAAGACGCCGAAGGTCGGCGAGCGATTCAGCATCCGCGGTCTCGATCTTGAGAAGGGCATTACCCTCGAAGACATCCGCAAGCAACAGGATCTGCTCAAGCGATTCGACGCCGCATTCAGCGATTTCGACAAGCGAGACCCGTTGGTGAGCGGCCTCGACGAATTCAACGAGCGCGCCTATGCCATGCTCACTTCGGACAAGGCGCGGCAGGCCTTCGACCTCTCGCGCGAATCCCCTTCGATCAACCTGATGTTCGGCGACGACGGCTTCAGCGCCTCGTGTCTGCTGGCCACCCGGCTCGTCGAAGCGGGAGTGCGGTTCGTCACCGTCAGCCTCGGCGGTTGGGATACGCACGCCGATAACTTCACGCAGCTCAAAACGAAGCTGCTGCCGCCGCTCGACGCCGGCCTGGCCGGCCTGTTCAACGCCCTCTCGACCAAGGGACTGCTCGACTCTACCAGCGTCTTCGTCACCGGCGAATTCGGCCGCACGCCCAAGATCAACCAGCGCTCCGCCGAGGGCGGCCGCGACCACTACCCGCGTGCCATGTTCTGCCTGCTCGCCGGCGGCGGCATGAACGGCGGGCAGGTCATTGGCGAATCTGATGCAACCGCAGCCGGCCCCCGCTCAGAAGCGATCGCCCCCGACGACGTCGCGGCCAGCTTCTATAAGTCCGTCGGCATCGACGTCACCAAGGAATACCACACCCCCAGCGGCCGCCCCGTAATGATCGTGCGCCATGGCAAGCCGCTGACAAGACTCTGGTCGTGAGGCGATGCGGGAAGGATAGCCGGGGGTTCCGATGGCAAAGAACCATCACCGGACAGGCAAAAAGGTCCGCCCGAAAACCGCCGTGAAGGGCAAACGCTTCCGTTGCGCCGTCTGTCACAAGCGAAGCCCAAAACCTGTCAAAACTCCGGCTCCTTGGTACTGCCCGAATTGCCTGAGCGTTCGCCTCAAAACGGAATGTCGCCGTCACGGGAATCCCAGGTCGGCTCCGGAGGCGGCGGGTCCGCGAGCATACCCAGATCGTGCGCGAGGGACTCGCATTGCGGAGCCAGGTCGGGTCGCGCCGCCGCGACGGCGGCGAGCGTTTCTGCGAAGCGGCCCAGGACCGGCTCGAACAGCGCTTCAGCAAGAGACAGATCGGGGCCTTGCAGCAACTCGCGTAGGTTGCCAAAGTCGCGGTTGAGCTGGTCGATGTGCCGTTGCGTTTCGGGAGGCGTCGATTCGCGGCCGGCGTCAGCCCGCAGGCCGACGATCAGTTCGGCCAGACGACAGCCGAGGCCAAACACGCGGATGCCCAGCGGCACGTCGGCGGCGTCTCCCACGCTGAAGCTGCGCGACCAGACCGCGTTGGACCCGTCCTCGCGCGGAGTCGAATCCGTCACGCCCAGACGCTTGCGTTCCGACCACTCGGCATCGAAACGGCGGTTGTGTTCCTCCCAACTGCGCCGCTCCTCTTCCCACTCCTCGCGCGTGCGGTGGTAGAGATCGAACGCGAAATCGTCATCCATGTTGCAGCCGTCGAGATGCCAGAAGTACGGTCCCGGCATATCGGCCATCATTTGGCAGCAGGGGCAGTCGGGGTCGATCGCCGCCTCGTGGCCGGACATGCCTTCGGGAAGCCGGGCACGTTCGCGGCGGATGATCGAACGCGGCGTCCGCCCGTGGCATTCGGGATCGGGCGCATCGAGCCACGATTCGCGGACACTCTCCAAACGCGGGACTTCCGTCGTGAGGAAATCGCCGACGGCGAGCGATTCGGGCCGATGCCCGATGGTCGGAGATTGGGCCAGCTCGGTGAGACGTTCCCAGCAAGACCACAGCAACTCGCGAACGAGGTCGTAGTATTTGACCAGTTCGTGCGTGCCGAAGCCGCCGTACCGGAAAGCATGCGACGACTCCGCCAGCCCGCGCGGGCATTCGCCCAGGAGCGACCAGTGTTCGCAGCGGTCCTGCAGATCCCACGTCAGGTGGTCGTGCCGGTCGAGCGCGATCGCGCGCGGGCAGGCCCCCCCCAGGTCGTCGCGCGGCGAGAGCATCCAGGCCGCGTGAATCTGGCTGAGCGTGTCGTAAAACGGACTGGCATTGCGCTCGTGGCCAGGACAGATCTTCGGCGCGATCTCGTCGCGACGAGCGAAGGCGGCAAAGGCTTCTCGCGCGACGAACTCCACTAGCGGCCGGCCATAGAAAACCGCGCGGGCGTCGAACGCCGGCTTCGCGGCTCCTCCTCGCCGCCGCTCTTCGGCCAAATGCCGCCAGTGGCGGCCATCGTTCGAAAAGAGCTAATCGTCGGCCAAATGGTATTGGAGACCTGTTTCCGTGGAGCGCTGACCGTCGTGATACTCGACGACTCCCTTCTTTCCAGGAGACGAGTAGGTCGAATCCACGACGACCAGCCGAGCGACGAGATCGACGACGACCAGACCCGCGTCGTAGGGCTCATCGCACAGCCCTGGTCGCAGATTCGCGAAAAGGCGGCCGCTGGGAGTTGGAGTTGGCCTCGCGAATCGCGCGGCGGCAATTTCAAGTTCCTCCAGCGTCATGGGATCGGCGCTCAGCGCCGCAATGGTTCGATCCGCAAACCCTCCATGCACCGTCCCGGACCAATCACGCTCCAGCTCCCTCACGACCAGGCGAACTTCGCTCATGTCGCTCACCATCTCCACACGGCCGTGCCCCAGGTCAGCCCGCCGCCGAAGCCGCTGAGCAGTAGCCGGCGCCCAGGCTCGATGCGGCCCTGTTCGAAGGCGTCGTCCAAGGCCAACGGGATGCTGCCGGCGGAGGTGTTGCCGTAGCGGTCGAGATTGACCATTACGCGGTCGCGATCGATGCCCAGCAGATCGGTGGCCGTGTAGATGATGCGAATGTTGGCCTGGTGCAATACAGCGAGGTCGATGTCGGCGGCGCTCATGCCGGCGGCGGCCAGCACGTCGCCGCCCGATTCGACGACGATCTGCACGGCCCATTTGAATACGGCCGGCCCGTCCATTTGCAGATACTGCAGGCCCTCGTCGAGCATCGCGGCTTGGATCGGCATTCGCGAACCGCTCATCGGGCGGCAAAGCAGCGGTCCGCCCGAGCCGTCGGCGCCGAGCGTGTAAGCAACCAGGCCCTGCTCGGGGCCGCCGGGGGCCAGCAGCACCGCCCCCGCGCCGTCGCCGAACAAGGGGTAGGTGCGAGTATCTTTCGGATTCAGAACGCGCGAGTTGCAGTCGGCGCCGATCACTAGCGCCAGCTTGCTGCAACCGGTGGCGACGAACTGGGCGCCGGTGATCAAGGCGTACATGAAGCCCGCACAGGCCGCCTGCAAATCGACGGCGGGCGCGCGGATGCCCAGCCGGTCTTGCACCAGGCAGGCCGTGGCCGGAAAAGGCATGTCGGGCGTGAACGTGCCGACCAGAAGCAGGTCGATGTCGGCCGCGGTCGCGCCGGCACGCTCCATCGCGCGCTGGGCGGCGCGGATGGCCAAATCGCTGGTGGCCATTTCGGCGGGCGCCTGCCGCCGCTCGCGAATGCCGGTCCGTTG
>DATNEC010000258.1:0-2873 GCA_035606815.1 Pirellulales bacterium | reverse complement strand
GTTCGTAGATCAGTGGATTCGCCACGCTCGGCCGCACGCCGGCGTAGGCGCCCAAATGCACGACGTCGGAGATGGCTTGCTCGTCGAACAGTCTCCACATCGCCTCGGCATCGCAAAAATCACCTTCGATGAGCGTGACCCGCGGATCGCCGACGAAACTCGCAATGTTTCGCCGCTTCTCGGCCGGGCTGTAAAAATCGTTGAAGTTATCGAGGCACGTGACGCGGGCCTCGCTTTTGGCCAGCACGCGCTCGATGAAGTGGCTGCCGATGAAGCCGGCGCCGCCGGTGACCAGGATGGAGTGAAGAGCGAGGAGCGAGGAGTGAGGAGACGGCTGGCTCATGTCATCCTTTCCTAATCCCCCAATTGCGGGCGCCCAGCGCCAAAATGACCCACATCGCGGCCCAGGCCTCGCGAGAGTTGATTTTCGACGAGCCGCGGACGCGATCGACGAACGTGATCGGCGTTTCGCCGAAGCGGCAGCCGCGCCGCTTGAGCATCCAAAGTATCTCTTCTTGAAACGAGTAGCCGTGCGACAGCATCTTGTCGAAATCCAGCTTGGCCAGCCGCGAGACCCGGTAACAGCGGTAACCGCCGCTGCAGTCCTTCGGCTTCAGCCCCAACAGCCAGCGGGCGTAAAAATTCACCGAGCGGCTCATCAAGTAGCGCTTCAGCGGCCAGCCCTCGATGCCTCCGCCGGGGATGTATCGTGAGCCGATCATCACGTCGACCTCCGGCCCCCCGACCGGGTCCATGCCGGCGATCAGCTCGGGCAGATACCTCGGGTGATGGCTGAAATCGGCGTCGACGTTGAGCGCATGTTTATACCCCTGCTCGATGGCGTAACGCATGCCCGCCACGATCGCCGTGCCCAATCCCAACTTGCCGGTGCGATGCAAGACCTTCAGCCTCGGTTCTTTCTGGGCCTGTTCGTCGCACCAGGCGCCGGTGCCGTCGGGCGAGTTGTCGTCGATCACCAGCAGATCGACCTCGGGCGCAAAGCGAAAAATCTCCTCGACCAACGCCGGCAGATTATCGATCTCGTTGTAAGTCGCGGTCGTGACCAGCGTTCTGTCGGCGTTGGACATCGGGATAAAAGACGGGGCCGGCGTGCTGCGAAGAAGGGGGATTCCTTTCAGCCGGAAATCTAGCCGCCGCCGCCGCCGGGGTAAAGCCGGGCTGTTCACGCGCGGCGCCAGAAAAGCTCGATCTACCTGGGCGGAATCGTCGTCAATCTTTCTCTCCGACCTGAACCAAGCGACTTTGGGAAGTGTCTCCGCCAACGTACGCCGGCGTGCCGACAAAAACCCGCCGACCGTCATCCGATCGGCTATAATGACTCGACCGCTCCTTCCGCCCGCTTTAAGGCCGATGCCTCCCCCGCCTACCGCCGCCGCCGAACCCGAGTGTCATGCGACCGACGCGGTCGCGGAGCTGCGCCGGTTCCCGCAAGCGGCGAGGGCCGAGGCGGCGGCCTTCGGCAGGCCCTTCTGGCTGACCTACGGCGCGAATTTTTTGTTGATGGTCGCCGTCAGTTTGCTCTATCGCTACGGCGATTTCGTGAACTATCTCGGCGGCAACGAGGTCAACCTAGGCTGGATCATCGCCGTCGGCATGATCGGCAGCTTGGCGATGCGGCTCGGCCAAGGCGTCGGCATCGACGCCTACGGTCCGCGAAAGATTTGGCTTGTCTCCTCGGTGATGTTCATCTTGGCCTGCATTGCTCACCTGTGGGTCGATGACGTCCACGGGCCGTTGGTTTACGTGCTGCGGATCGTGTATCAATCGAGCCTCGCCGGTTTTTTCGGGGCTTCGATCACCTATATTTCAGGCCGGGCGCCGGTCGCGCGCATCGCCGAGGTGGTCGGCACGCTCGGCACTTCGGGCTTCGTCGGGATGGTGCTGGGCACGCGGCTGGGCGATCTGCTCTTGAACTTCACCGAGATCGACCGCGGCCACGTCGATCGCATGTTTCTGGCCGCCGCGATCCTCGGCATGGCGAGCTTCGTTCTCTCTTGGCTGGCCACGCGAGGGCACGAGGCCCCGATCCGCCGCAAGCGGCTGCCGATGTTCCGCGTGCTGCGGCGCTATCATCCGGGCGGCATTCTGCTGATCGCCGTCGCCACCGGCTTCGGGATCTCGCTGCCCGGCGTGTTTCTGAGCCGCTACGCGGCGCACCTGGAAATCGCCGACATCGCCCCGTTTTTCGCCATTTACTGCCCGACGGCGTTCTTCGCCCGCGTCTCGATGCGGAGCGTGCCCGAGCGGTTCGGCATCCGCCCGATGATCTTCGTCGGCATGGCCGCGCTGGTCGTCGGCATGCTGCTGTTTCTCGTGGTGCGGCAACCGTGGCAGTTCGTGTTTCCGGCCGTCTCGGTGGCGATCGCCCATGCGGCGTTGTTTCCGGCGGTGATCGCCGGCGGCAGCGGGGCCTTCCCGGCCCGCTATCGAGGGCTGGGGACGACGGTCAGCCTGGCCTTTTTCGATCTCGGCTGCCTGGTGGGTTCGCCGATCGTGGGCGAGGCGATCTACTGGGCCGAACGGTTCGGCTTGCCCGGTTATCCGACGATGTTCGTCGTTGTCGCCGGCTTGCTCGGCTCGCTGGGTTTGATCTATGGCGTCGATGAATGGCGGAAGCGCGTAGCGCAACCGTTCGAGACGGCAAGCGCCTAGGTAGGGGCGGGATCCGAAGCGTCATGAAGGGCTAGCGGCGACGATCCTGCGAAGCGGCGTCGCGGTGTGTGACATGGGCGGAGCGGCACGCATCGGGCGACGTCGGTCTGCCGCCCCTGACGGGGCTGGAGAAGCTACTTTGCGGCGGCCCGGTATCCAGGGGCTCTCGCCCCTGGCAACAATCCGTCGTCCCTACGGGA
>DATNEC010000249.1:0-2038 GCA_035606815.1 Pirellulales bacterium | reverse complement strand
GCCGAGTGTTCATCCAGAACAAAACCAAGAAACCGCTGAACGTTAAATTGCCCGAGGCCTTCGCGGCCACTCCGGTGCTCGCCCAGATGGGCATGGGCGGCATGAACATGGGCGGCGGCGGTGGCGGCGGCGGACAAGGCATGGGCGGCGGCATGGGCGGCGGCGGGGGCGGCGGCGGCTTCTTCAACGTGCCGATGGGCGGCGGCATGGGCATGATGGGCGGCGGCGGTATGGGCCTAGGCGGCATGGGCGGCATGAACATGGGCGGCGGAATGATGGGCGGAGGCGGCGGCTTCTTCAACGTGCCCGCGGAAAAGGAAGGCAACTTCAAAGTCCAATGCATGTGCCTGGAACACGGCAAGCCCGAGCCTCGCCCCGCGATGACTTACAAGATTTCGCCGATCGAAACGTTCAGCAAAAAGCCGGGCGTCGAGGCGCTGTGCCGCATGTTGGGTTACGGCAAGATCAACCAGCGCGCCGGGCAAGCCGCCGCTTGGCATTTGAACAACGGCATGAGTTGGGAAAAACTGGCGGCGAAGCGGATCGAGCACGCCGACGGTTCGACCGAGCCTTACTTTACCGACGAAGAATTGCGGGCCGGCATGGCCTTGGCCAACCAGGCCGTCAGCGAATCGTACGATCGCCCGCAGGAAGAACCAAAGCCCAGCCCCGGCGAGACCGTGCAGGCCGCCGAAGCCAGCCGCTCCACGCTCAGCGGCTCCAACGTCAGGCGCGCCAACGCCAGCCGCTCCAACGTTCAGTGAGCGGTGCGGCAAACGCTTAAGCGTCCGTTCATTCGAATCATGGCGGGGCGCACGCGGATCATCCGGGTGCGCCCCGCTTTTTTGTTGCCGGGCTCTCGCTCCGCGGCTCTCTGCTTGACGCGCAGCCGCAGGTTCTTACGATTCAAACGGCCTGCACTTTCACCGTTGCGAGACGGACAGTTCCGAGGTTGATGGCGCGTGACCGACCCTCTCCGGCGACCCGACGATTTCAACGCCCAGGCGCTCGCCAAGATCGAGGCCACGACGCATGAGATCGGCCGCGCGATCTTCGACCGGATTTCGCATCGCCAGCCCAGCGTGCTCGAGCGGCGCTGGTGGGACGACCGGATCATGGCCTGGGCGATGCAGGACGAATCGGTCAAGGTGCAGATGTTCCGGTTCATCGACGTCTTGCCGATGCTCGGCGAGAGCGAATCGACGGTCCGCCATCTGCACGAATATTTTCACGAGGTCGAGCGGCTTCTGCCCGGCGCCGTGCGTTTGGGGCTGACCGTGGCGACGCCGCATTCGATCGCGGGCCGCGCGCTGGCGTTGGCCGCGAGGCGCCAGGCGATGGGGCACGCGCGGCGGTTCATCGCCGGCACGACCTCGGCCGAAGTGCTCGCCGCCGCGATGCGCGAACGCAAGCTGCGCCGCGGCTTCACGCTCGATATTCTGGGCGAGGCGGTGACGAGCGAAGTCGAGGCCGATCGCTACTTGCAGCTTTACCTCGACTTGCTCGACCAGATCGCCCCGACGGTCAACGCCTGGCCAGAGATTCCGCAGATCGACCGCGGGGGTCTGGGCGAATTGCCGCGCGTCAATGTTTCGGTCAAGCTCTCGGCGCTCGACAGCCGCTTCGACCCGATCGATCCGGCAGGCACGATGCGCCGCGTCGGCGAGCGGCTCCGCCCCTTGCTGCGGCGCGCCCGGCAATGGCGAGCCCACGTCCACGTCGACATGGAATCGTATCAGACCAAGGATCTGGCGTTGGCCATCTTCCGGCAAACCATGATGGAAGAAGAGTTTCGCGATTGGTCCGACGTCGGGATCGTGATCCAGGCCTACCTGCAAGACGCCGAGGCCGATCTCAAGGATCTGGCCGAGTGGGCGCGGCGGCGCGGCGCCCCGGTTTGGGTGCGGCTGGTCAAGGGCGCTTATTGGGACTACGAAACGCTGCTCGCCGGGCAGCTTGGTTGGCCGGCGCCCGTGTTTCAGCAGAAATGGCAGTCGGACGCCAGTTTCGAACGCCTGGCACGGTTCTTGATGCTCAA
>DATNEC010000222.1:0-12352 GCA_035606815.1 Pirellulales bacterium | reverse complement strand
TGGCGACTTCGCCGAGGAACGTCGTAATCGTCGAAGACGTCGCCGTCGGGCTGACGTCCCACGCGAAGGCCGTCGTCTGGTCGGCCAAGCCATACGCCGTGCCCAACGTGGGATCGTTGAATTGCGGATCGTTGGTGGTATCGATCACGCCGGGCACGCTGAAAGTTTGCGAGCCGGCCGCGATCTGTTGCTGCAGATCGTCGAACGTGTCGGCCGCCCAGCCGGCATAGCTGGCGTTGACCAGGCCGGGGCCTGGGACGTAGATGCCGCCTTGGCTGACGCCCACGCGCTGCGGCCCGTCGATCGTAAACGCCTGAAAGCCCGGCTGGCCCGGCGTGCCCTGCGTGAACAAGATGTCGTCCTGCGGCCCCGGCGGGACGTCTTCGTCCAGGTAATTAATGAACCGCAGCGCCCCGATCGGCTGCGAGCTGCTGAGGCTGATCGTGTTGACCAATTGCTGCGTACCCGGCAGGAACTTCGACGTGACGGTCCAATTGACCGTGCCGTTGGCGCCCACGAAGTTGCCTTTGCTCTCGACGACGTCGGAACTGATGAGCGTAGGCGCCTCGGTGATCGTCGTGGCCGAGAGCCGCTTGGCGGTCCCCGCGCCGCCCACCTGCACGTAATTGCCGTAGTCGAAGACGAAATTGGCGTTGGTCAGCTTGCTGATCAGTCCCTGCGCCGTGACGCCGATGAAATTGGGGCCGCCGGGGTCGGCGCCGCCCAAATTCCCGCCCGTGCCGATGTTGGCCTCGAAGTGACCGACCACGTTGGGATCGACGTTGTTGTCGATCAGCGTGCCGCGATCGACGTTGGGAATCGTGGGCAGCAAGCCGGACTGTTGACTCGCCGAGTTGTCGGTGTTGTTGTCGGGCTGATCGTCCGGCGTCAAGCCCGCGCCCACCGTCGCGTCTTTCAGCGACGTGAGAACGACGGGATGTTGGGGCGTGCCGAGGATCTGCACCGAGCCGCCGATTCGGTTGCTGACATCGAGCGAGTCGCCGCTGGCGGTGAACCCGGCCGTCGCGCCCTGCAACTTGACGACCAGGCTTTGGGTGGCGCTCGACTGCAAGCGCAGGCCGCCGACGCTGGCGAAATCGGGCACGAGCACGGTGTCCTCGAGCACGTGCACGATGTCGGTGTCGTCCCAGACGCTCGACGTCTCCAGCGTGCCGCCGCGGACCAACATGCCGTTGATGTTGTTGCCGCCGATTTTGTTGAGCCGCACCAGGGCGCCGTAATTGTCGTCGAATTGACTAAAGCGATCGATGGTCCCCGTGCTGCGCCCCCAGTCGGGGACGAGGTTCGAATTCAGCGAATCGACGTCGATGCTGATCGCGGCCCCCGCGTTGTTCTGGATCACGTTGTTGAGGATCGCGGGCTGCGAACCCAGCACGAAAATGGTCGAGGCGTCGCTGCCGATACGGCCGTTGCGGTCGCCGCCGCCGCCGGCGGCGTTGTTTTCCAACGTGCTGTCGGCGATGCGGACCTTGGCTTGGTGGATTTCAACGGCGTTGAACGGCGCGAACCCGCCCTCGATGGCCGTGGCGCCGCCGCCGAACGTGATCAGGGCGTGATCGATGCTGCCGCGCGACGTGGGCCAGAAGTAGAAGCCGCCCCAGTCGCCCGCCAGCGGGGCGATGCCGCCGCCGTTGTTGGCGGTGTCGAACGTGCCGCCGCCGCCGTAGCGCGCGTCGTTGAGCGAGGTGAATACGATCGGCTGCGCCGCCGTGCCCTCGGCGATGACGTTCGAACCCATTCCCGCTTCGATCCGCGAGCCGGCCAATTTGACGACGGCGCCGGGATCGATCGTGAGTTGCCCGGCGATGCGCTGCGTGACGGCGCCGCCCGCGGTGGTGAAACCGAGATCGTCATGGATCACCAGATTTTCTTGCAAGACGTAAGGGATGTCCGTCGAGGCGAACTCGGCGGGCACGTCGAGCGTGTCCAGCGTCTGGCCGGCGTTGGTGTTGATGCGAATGAACAGGCCGTTGGTCGTGTTCTGGGCGAAGCCTTGCGTAGCCGCCAGGGGCGCCGGCGCCTGAAGATAGAAGGCCCCGATGATTTGCAAGCTCGACTGCCCCGCGGTCCACTGGGCCGTGACGCCGAGATTGGCCGCATTGATCGCCGCGGCGATCGACTGCGCGATGGCGCTGGCCGTGCTCGCCGCCGTGAAGTTGACGCCGATGTAGCCCGCCTGCGGCGCGCCGCTGGAGAGCAATTGGAATCCCTGGTTGTTGACGACGAACTTCGTGCCCGAAGTGATGCCGCTGCCGGCGACCGTCGAAAGCTTATAGCCCAGCGACTGCGAAAGCGTATTGCCGTGAACGTCGGGTCCGAAGCGCTGGTAGTCGAGCGAGAAGGAATCGACCGCCGATGCCAAGGGCGAACCGCCGTTGACGAACGCAAGATTGGTCGGCAGCGTCACGACGTTGCCGATGGCTTGGGCCTTGTCGACGGAATTGGCCAATAGCGATTTGTTGATCGCCGCAGCCACCGCCGTCGCGACCTTGGCCTGGGTCGTAAGCCCGGTGAGCGAAATGGCGATGTCGCCCTGGCTGATGATCCCGTTGCTGTCGAACTCGAAAATCGTGCCGCCGCCGCCGCCGACCGTGAACTTGGCGCCGTCGGCGGGAATTCCGCTGACGGTCATCGTCCGATCGCTGCCGAACCGCGTGCTCTCGAAGGCGTTGGGATTGGCCGAGATTGCCGGGCTGGCGCTGTTGATGATTAGGTTGTTCGTCACCGCCGGCCGCGAGGTGTCGAGATAGATCGGCGCGAAGGCCTGCGGCACGCCGTTGACGACGACCTGGCCGCCGCCGTAGTTGAGCTTGGCCTCGGCCACGCTGTTGAGGAACAGGCCCAGCGTTTCCAGGTCGGAATCGTTGTTGAACACCAATCCGCCCCAATCGCCCGGCGCCACGGTCAAGCCGGGATGGACCTGCGGAGCGCCCAACGCGGGCGTATCGTCGAAATAAGAGGTGAACGTCGCCTGTTCGCCGGGGATGCCCAGAACCTCGAGCGCGCTCTGGCTGTTGTCCACGTTGACCACCGAACTGCCCGCCGCGATGTTCGCCTTGCGCAGCTTGAACACGGCGCCGGCGTCGACCATCAGCACCACGTTCTTCGGCAACTGCAGCATCGAGTTGCCCGGCGAGTTGTCGGGCAACAAGTTTCCGAACTGGTCGGTCCCGACCAGGTACGCCGAGTTGTTGAACAGCGCCGGCTGAAGCACGCCGGTCAATAGCGGGTTGAAGGGCGTGGTCTGCTTGTCCACCGTGATCGGGGACTGGCCTTGGAACAACTTGACGTAGTAATAATTGCCGTCGCTGAGGCCGTTGAAGCTGACGGTAACGCCGCCGTCGGCGGCCACCTGGCCCGCGGCGATCAACGCGGCGCCCGTGGCCTGCGCTAGCGCGACCTTGCCGCCGGTCGGCAACTGCACCACCGCCGCGTTCAACGCGCCCTGAAGGCTGAGCGCAATGTCCGCCGCGGTGCCGCTGCTCGGAATCCAGACCCCGAAATTGCCGTCGGGGAGCTTGTGCGTCAGCGGGTCGATCGACGCATTGTTGTTGGTGAACTCGAAGATGCCCGTGAACGGGCCGGCGCTGATCTTGAACGTTTGGTTCTGTTGGATGCGCCCCGGTTGCCCGAGGTTCTGATTGACGGCGATAGCCAGCGTGTCGTTGGCGTTGCCCTCGACGCGGACGTCGACCTGCTGCCCGCTGTTGACGGCCGTCTGCGTCACCGCGGTGTTCTGCAGCGCCGCATTGACGGTGTTGTATGGATGGGCCGTGCTGCCGTCGGCGCCGGCGGACGGGGCCGTCTTGTCGACATAGATCGTGTTCGTTGGCTGAGTGACGTTGAACCAGAAATCGTAGGCGCCGGCGCCGGCGGAGTTGGAATTGCCGACCAGCGCATCGCGCTGCGCGTCGCCCCACAACACCAGCGGCGTGCCCGTCAAGGCGCCCTTGCCCGAGGGATCGACGACGATTTTCGTGGTTGTGCCGCCGCCGACTTCGATCCGCCCGCCGCCGATGTTGGAAAGAACATAACCGTGGGCGTTCATGTAACCGGCCAGCCCCAGCACTCCATTGTCGATGGCCGTCAACGCCGCCCCGAGCGCTGTGATGATCTTGTTGGCGACGGCGTCCTGCGTGCCGTTCGGCTGCAATTGGATCGAGACCTCGCCCGGCGGCGGAGAAGCGGGCGCGGTGCTGCCGTTGTAAAACTTCAGCGTTTCGGTGACGGGCAGCCCGGCCGCGTTGACGTCGATCAGCGTGATGCTGTACTTGTCGGGAATCGATCCGGGGCCGGAAATCGGATTGGCCGGCACGAACAGCGACATGCCGGGATCGGTCAACGGAGCGAGCGACGAAGGCTGAAAGTTCAGCAGCAATTGGTAAGTGCCGAACGTCTTTCCGCCCCAGCCGCTGTTGGCCACGACCGGGTTGAACTGGTCGTTGCCGGTGCTCGTCACCGCGACGTAATAAATGCCCGGATTCAGATTCAGCCCGACGAACGAATCCTTGCCGTAAAAATCGTCGTTGCGCGCGATCAGTTTGCGCGACTGCGAGAGGCTGACCGAGGCCCCGGCCACGCTGACCGTGATTGGCCCAGCCAGTTCGACGTCGTTCAAGCCGACCGTCGACGTGACGTTCAGCCCCTGTTTGCCGACGGCGCTCACGATTGCCGCCGCCAAATCCTGCTGGCTGCTGGTTGCGCTGAACAGCACTCCCACGTTTCCATCGGGCAATTTGCCGGTCGACGGGTTGATCAGCGAACCATTGTTGGTGAATTCGAACGTCACCGCGGGGTGGACGTTGTCCGTGATGGTGAACGTGTCGCCGTTGCTGACTTGCGCGCCGCTGGCGGGCAAGTTCAAATCGTTGAATTCTTCGTACAGCGTCAACAACGTGTCGAGATTGCTCGCGCCCAGTTGCTGGGCCTTGGTCTGGGCGTTGAGCGTGCCGGTCGTCGTCGCCGTGAACCTGTACAAGTCGATCTGGTTGCTGTTCGGCTCGTTGCCGTAGAGCAGGTTCGTGACGTCGGCGAGGCCGGGAAACAAAGGCGGCGGCGCCGGACCGCTGGGCGCCTGCGACTCGGCCCCGCCGTTCATGATCGTGCCCGGCGGCCCGTCGTCGTCGTGAGGCAATCCCAACGTGTGGCCGATTTCGTGCATGGCCACCGACATGTAGCCGCTGCCATACAAGCTCGATCCCCAAGGGAGGTTGCCGTTGATGATCGCCATGCCCAAGCCGAGCGTGGCAATGCCGCCGAGCTGCGACGGCGGAATGATCGGGTTCAGCACTCGCGTATCGCCCGTCACGATCTGATCTTCACCGCCGGCCGGAACTTCCACGAACGTGAGTCCGGTGTAGTAGGCGTAGAGCTGGAAGATCTCGCGGACCGTCTGCTTTTGATTGGCCGTGATCTGATTGTGCAGCGGCTGTCCGCTGGTCGGATCGCTGCCGTAGATGTCGGGAAAGCTGTAGGTCACGGTGCTGGCGCCGCCAAAGCCGGTGGCGTGGTTCTCGCCGCCGAGCGGAATATCGCGGTGGCCCGGATCGAGAATGCCGCCCGGGAAAACCAGGTTGGGATCGATCGGCTGCGTCAGCAGGTTTCCATTGTAAATCTGGGTTTGCGTCCCCAGGGCGCCGATCGAATCGGCGCCGGCGAAGGTGCCCGCAGGATCGCCGGGATAGCCGGTTGGCGCGGTCGGCGCCGGCAGCGGCACGTCGGTGTTGCCGATCCGGAGCCGGAAGACGGTGCTCGTGCCGGGCAAGCCGAGCGAGGCGATGTCGCTTGAGAACATCAGCCGGGCTTCGTTGTTCGTGGGGTTATATTGGACCGATGCGGGAAAGTTCACGGCATCCCCGGCCGTCGTCGCGGAATTCTGCGTCGCGATCAACTGGAACTGACCCGCGTTGAGGTGCGTGGGATCGCCGGCCAGCGTTTGCACAGGTTCGTTGAAGTAGACGTCGATCTCTTTGGAATTGCTGACCAGCGCGCCGGCGCTGTCGCGCGTCACGGGCTGGGGGACCACCGAGAGAACTTGCGGCCCAAGCTGCAAACGAAAGTCTTGGTTGTAGTCCGCCCCGCCGTTGAATCGGCTCGGCGGCGTCGCCGTGTCCGCCAGCGGGTTCGCCTCGCCGGCGCTGCCGCCCACGATGGTGACTCGGTACAGATCGTCGAGCAGCGGCGAACTGAACCGCATCACCACCTGGTTGAGATGCGCCGGATCGATGCCGACGAAGCCCGGCGCGATGTGAACGTCGTTGCCGCCCGCGAATACGCCGTCGCCGCCGCTGCGCGTCAGTTCGATCCCACCGAGCGTGTTCGGATCGATCGCTTCGCCCGCGCCAAGCAAAAAACGGAAAGTAAGCTGCGTTGGGGCGGTATGCACCGTCGCGTTGGGCAGCAATAGGCTTCCGTCATTGGGAATGATCGAGATGAGCTGGGGTCCGCTCGTGAGCAGCAACCGGCCCTCAAGGGTCTCGACTCGGCGATCCGTAGAATTGCCTAGTCTACCAAGCTTGCCCCGTTGATGGCCTAAACGTCGCTGATTGCGCTTTGTGCGCGCAGCATCCCATCGTTGGAACGACCGCCAAACGCCCATCCTAGATCCCCCTGAAATCAAAAAAATCCGTCCTGGCCCGGACGCCGCCCTGGCGTCCTTAGTGGACAATTAGGCAAATGTTGACGATTGTGACCGGGCGCTACAATCAACGCAACAAAAAAGCAAAACTTCTTGATATCCGCCCCCCATTCGCATCTTGCCGGGCGGTCGCGCGGCGGATACGAAAAGGCAGGGCCGCCTTCAACTTCTGCCGCAAGCCCCTGTCAGATTCCCCCGGCTGCAGTGTGTAATAGAGGTGAGCAGGAGCCTCTTTGAGATGACCGAATCGCCGGAAACGCGCCTGAGCCTCATCGTGCGGCTGAAAGACCGCCGCGATCGGGAGGCGTGGGGCGAGTTTCTGGAGATTTATCGCCCGCTGGTTTACCGATTGGCCCTGGCCAAGGGCCTGCAGCATGCCGACGCGGAAGACGTGGCGCAGCAGGTCTTCGGCTCGGTGGCGCGTGCGGTCGATCGCTGGCAGCCCGACGCCGAGCGGGCGAGATTTCGCACCTGGCTGACGACGATCGCCCGCAACGCCATCGTCAACGCCCTGTCGCGCCAGGCGCCCGATCGTGCATCGGGCGACACGGCCGAACGCGATTTGCTCGCCGAATATGCGGCCGACTCGGCCGAATCGCAAATGCTGCTTCTCGAATCGCGGCGCGAAACGTTTCGCTGGGCGGCCCGGCGAGCGCAAGCGGAGTTCGAGCCGCAAACCTGGGCGGCATTTTGGCTCACGGCCATCGAAGGACGCGACGTCGCCGAGGCGGCCGCCGCGATGGATAAGCAGCCGGGCGCCATCTACGCCGCTCGTAGTCGCGTGATGCGGCGTCTGCGGCAAATCGTTTTGGAATGGCAATCTACGGAATAACGCTATGGATCTGCGGCAAAAACCGAAACCTTGCAATCACGAGACGATCGAGCAGTTTCTCGCCGATCGCCTGAGCGCACGCGAGTTGGCGGCATTCGAGGGCCATCTCGATGCGTGTCCCGATTGCCGGCGCGAACTCGAAGCCCGAGCGGCAGATGAAAGTTGGTGGTCGGCCGCGCGCGATTGCCTCGCGCCGATCGACTTCCCTCTCCCTTTGGGTGAGGGCGTCCGGCTCCCTCTCCCTTTGGGAGAGGGTTGGGGTGAGGGCGGACCTGACGGTGAGGGCCTGCCGCCCGACAAGCCGGCCGGAGAAACGCAGTCCTGGCCCTTGCCCGGCGAGGCGCCCGCCGACGGCGCCTCATTGCTGGCCGCCATCAAACCGTTCCTGAACCCCGCCGACGATCCGCGGATGCTCGGCCGCGTCGGCGCCTACGAAATCTCAGGCATTATCGGCTCGGGCGGAAACGGAGTCGTGCTGAAGGGCTTCGACGCGGCCTTGAGCCGCAACGTGGCCATCAAGTTGCTCTCGCCGCGGCTGGCCGACAGCGGCGCCGCCCGGCGTCGCTTTTCGCGCGAGGCCCAGGCCGCGGCGGCGGTCGTCCACGACAACGTGATGGCCATCCACGCCGTCGCCGAGACGCACGGCTTGCCCTACCTGGTGATGCCCTACGTGCGCGGCCCTTCGCTGGAGAGCCGGCTGCGAACCAGCGGCCCGCTGGCGCTGGAAGAGGTGTTGCGCGTCGGCCGCCAGGTGGCCGCCGGACTGGCCGCGGCCCATGCTCAAGGCCTCGTGCATCGCGACATCAAGCCAGCCAACATTCTGCTGGAAGAAGGGGTCGAGCGGGTCAAGATCACCGACTTCGGCCTGGCCCGCGCCGTGGACGACGCCAGCCTGACGCGCTCGGGCGTGATCGCCGGCACTCCGCAATACATGTCGCCCGAACAGGCCCGCGGCGAACCGCTCGACCATCGGGCCGATCTGTTCAGCCTGGGCTGCGTGCTGTACGCCGCGTGCGCCGGCCGCTCGCCGTTTCGGGCGGAGAATTCTTATGGCGTGCTGCGCAAGATCTGCGAGAGCGAACCGCGAGACCTGCGCGAGCTGAATCCGGCGATTCCGTTGTGGCTGGCGCGGCTGATCGAGCGGCTGTTGGCCAAGGAACCGTCACGGCGGTTCGACTCAGCCGCTGAAGTGGCGGCGCTCTTGGAGCAATGCTTGGCCCACGTGCAGCAGCCGGCCACGATCGCCTTGCCTGAGGTGTTGATCGAGCGCGGCGTGCGGCGGACATTTTCCCCAAGCTCGGCGGCCGTCTGGATCAAACGGCATCGCCTGGCCGCCGCGGCAATGCTGCTGGTCGTCGCCGGCGGAATCGCGGTGTTGGCGCGGCAATCAACGCCGCCGAGCGAAGAGACCGCGAGGCGAGCGGAGGGCATTAGCCCCTTGGCACAGCACGGCGCCCCCGCGGCGCCGGCCGTGCCGATCGATAAGGCAGTCCCTTGGGACGACCAGATCGATCAATCGATCACTCAGCTTTCGGCCGACGTCGAACGGTTGCGGGCCGACGGCGCCGATGACCTCTGGCGAGATTCGCTGGCCGGGCAAATCGAACGATTGAAAACCGACGTGGACGATCTTAAGGCAAGAACATCAAGCGCGCCCGACTGAGATGAAACATGCTTTTGTCGTCTTTCGCTCCAGCGAAAGGCGACTTGAACCCGAACCGTCAAATTCCCTTAGGAGAACCAGCCGTGAATCGAACCCTCGCGCTATCCGCCATTTTTCTGGTCGCGGTCGGCGGCGCCGTTGCCGCCCGTCACGCCGCCGCCCAAGGTCTTTCCGATGCGCCGCCGGCCGACCGTTCGGGTGGCGCCTTCGCCGACGACCTGGACGCCGGCGCGCAACCCGCGTCGGGCGCACTTCCGGTCGACGCGGCCAAAGAGCAGTACCAAAAAGCGGTACGCCATGCCAGCGACGTCCTAACGGGCCTTCTAATACAGCATTCGAAAGACGCTCCAGGCGATCAGGCGAACGACCGCCGGGCGCTTCGCGACAAACTTCGGCCGCTGGTCGAAGAGACCTTCGACTCGCGTCAGCGCTTGCAGCAGGCGGAACTTAAAGAGCTTCGCCGCCGGCTGGCCGAGATTGAACAGGCGATCCAAGAGCGAGAGAAGAACAAGGAGGTGATTGTCAACTCGCGCGTTGACGAATTGCTCGATTCCAACTCGGCCGAGACGGGGATCCCGAATTTTGACGTGCGAAATAACGAAACCGGACAGCCTGTCGGAAAGCTATCGCCGTCTCGCGCACCGTCGCGCCAAGTAAGCGAAAAAGCGATAGACGAGCGCAACGACGCCACGTCCGCCGACGGCGAATTCGACTTCGACACGCGCGAGCGGCTGGCGCAACTCGACGTGCAAGCCGCGCAGGAGGAGTGTTCGGCGGCCGAGCGCGACCTCTTGCGCTTGGAGGAGCTGTTCAAGAAAGGAGCGGCCAGGGAGAGCGATATTCAATCGAAGGAAAAGGAGCTTCGGCGGGCGAAACGCGAACTCCAGCGAGCCGAGTTCATGCTTGAAGGACTGTCGGGCCGCCGCGCCGAGCTAAGCGCCGCCGCTGAGGCCGACGTCGCAGAGGCCGAGGCGGAGGTCGCCCGTGCCGCCGCGAAAGTCGACGTCGCCAAGGCGACCGCCGAAGCGGCCAAAGCCCAAACGCAGAAAGTGGAAGCCGATATCGAAGCGGCGAAGGCAAACTATGCCTTTCGCCAGAAGACGCATGACCGCATGCAAAAGCTCTTCGAGACGAAAAGCATCGATTCCCAAACGCTCGACGAAGCGGAAAAACAATTCGCGACGGCAAAAGCGGCGTTCGATGGCGCGCGGTCGACTTTGGCGACGAGCAAAGCCAACATCATGCAAGCCAACTCCGCCATCGCGGAGGCCCAAGCGGAAAAGAACGTCGCCGAACAGCGGCTCCGCGCGGCGCAGCTCCATTTCGATCGGTTCATCCACGGTCTAAAGCTCGACAGGTCCAAACCTTGAGATGTGAAGTCCGAGCCGCCGCCGCCGCCCGCGGCGGGCGCCCGGCAACGCTCTTCGAGGCGATAGGAACTACGCCAGCCAGCGTTCGATCACCTTGCCGCCGACGTCGGTCAGGCGGAAGTCGCGTCCCTGGTGACGGTGGGTCAGCTTCAGGTGGTCGAGGCCGAACAGGTGCAAGAGCGTCGCGTGAAAGTCGTTGACATGCACCGGATCGCGGGCCACGCCCCAGCCGATGTCGTCCGACTCGCCGTAGACCTGGCCGCCGCGGATGCCGCCGCCGCTCATCCAGAGCGTGAACGAAAACGGATGATGGTCGCGGCCCGAAGGGGGCGTGCCGGGCGTGCGGTTTTCGCCCAGCGGCGTGCGGCCGAATTCGGCGCCCCAAACCACCAGCGTGCTGTCGAGCAAGCCGCGCTGCTTGAGATCCTTGAGCAAAGCCGCGATCGGCTGATCGACGACCCACGAGTTGTATCGCAGGTCCGCCTCTAAATTGCTGTGCTGGTCCCAGGCCTCGTAGATGACGTTTACGAAGCGAACGCCGCGCTCGACCATCCGACGGGCCAGCAGGCAATTCCGCGCGAACGACAGATGCGCGTTGGCCACATTGCCGCGACCGGTGGCCTGCGGGTGCTGCGGCCGATCGACGCCGTAAGCCGCTCGCGTCGCCGCCGTCTCGCCGCCGAGGTCGATCAATTCGGGGGCCGCCGACTGCATGCGGAAGGCCAGTTCGTAGCTGGCGATCCGGCTGGCGATTTCCGGATCGCCCACTTCGGCCAGCCGCGATTCGTTGAGCGACTTGAGGGCGTCGAGCCCGCGGCGTTGCAACTCGGGCGGCAACCCCTCGTGGTTCGCCAGGTTCAGCACCGGCTCGCCCTCGTTGCGGAACAAAACCCCGGCATGATGCGACGGCAGAAAGCCGCTCGACCAGAGCGAGGCGCCCCCGCTCGAACCGCGACCGCTCGTCAGCACCACGTAGCCCGGTAGGTTCTGCGATTCGACGCCCAGGCCGTAAGTCAACCAGCTTCCGATCGTCGGCAGGCCGAACGTGGCCCGGCCGCAGCTCAACAGCAACTGGCCGGGATGATGATTGAACTGCTCCGAGAACATCGAGCGGACCATCAGCATGTCGTCGGCGCAGGTCGCCAGGTGCGGCAGAAAATCGGAGAAGTCCATGCCGCACTGGCCGTGCTTCGACCATTTGCGCGGCGAACCCATCAGCACGGCGCCTTCCTTCTTGATGAACGCGAACCGCACCTTCTCGACCATCTCCGCCGGCAGCGGCTTGCCGTCCAAGTCGTTGAGCTTGGGCTTCGGATCGAAAAGGTCGAGATGCGAAGGCGCTCCGGCTTGAAACAGGAAGATGCAGTTTTTGGCTTTCGGAGCGAAATGCGGCGGCCTCGCCGCCAAGGGATTGGCCTGTCCCAGTTTGGATTGCGCCGCGCCCGCGTCCCCCGCGATGGCCGCGGCCGGGGAAACGGCTCCGCCGGCTTCGAGCATGGCGCGCACGGCCGCCAGGCCCAACCCGCTGGCCGTGGTGGTGAGAAAATCGCGTCGCGTTCGCTTGACGTGCTGTTGAAAGGGCGTCATCGTGCGTCACTCCCGCGTAATGAACTCGTCGAGGTTGATCAGGACTCGGCTGGTCGCGATCCAGGCGGCATTTTCATAAGGGGCGGCGCCGGCCGCGGCGTCGGAGCCGACCAACTGCTGCGCCTCGTCCTGACGGCTGCGATACCACTCGCGGGACGCCGCCAAAAGCTCCGCCAACTCGTTCAGCTCGGCTTCGCGCGGCGGCCGAGCGACGCACACGCGAAAGCCAAAGGCGAGCCGGG
>DATNEC010000179.1:0-16326 GCA_035606815.1 Pirellulales bacterium | reverse complement strand
GAACAGCTTCTTTTTCAGCGGTAGTGCGTCGCCGAACCGCTTGCCCGCATAGCTGAAATACACGGACGGGGCCAAGCTGCGCGCCAGCGACTCGGGATACGCCGCCTCCAACAATAGCCGGTTGAAGCGCGGAACTTCCTCGTCGGAAAGCGCCGCCGCGCCGCGCTTGGCCAACGCCGCGGCTTCCTCGCCCAAATGGATTTTCGTCCAGGCCGCCGGGTCGTAGAGCTCGCGCTTCTTGAGCACTTGGTTCAACTCTTTCGGCAACCGAAAGTCGACCGAGTTGAACCGTGAAGCCGGCTGGGAAGCTGGCTGGCTCGAATCCCGCTCTAGGGCCAACTGCGTTTTGAATTCCGGGCTGAACAGTTTCCAAACTTGCTTGCCCGGCGAGGGGGGCGAAGCCGCCTGCTGGCGCTCGATCCGTTCGAGCAAGCTTTGGGTGTCGACGACGTCGCCGGGCGTGAAATTGACGCTGACTTGTTCATCCAGTCCGATCGGCGCCAGGGCCAACAGCAGCAAGGTCGTCAGCACGAGCAAGATCCACAGCACGCGCGAGGAGAGCGCCTCACGGAACGAGTCTTTGATGATCGCCAGGCAGGCCCTCATGGCTCGACCTCCTGCGCCTGCACGATGTCCAAAAAGGCGTCCTCCAGCGTCTGGCGATTGCGGGTCATCGAAGCGATGCTGACCCCATTCCGCCGTAAAGCGTCGAGCACGCGATCGACGGCCGCTTGGTCCGCCAGCCGCGCCCAGAGTTGAAATTGTCCGGGACCGAGCTGGCTGAGGGAAATGATCTCCTCGGGCCGCAGGGCGGAGTGAATGTGCGGCTCGGAACCGACCAACGTCCAGGCGACTTCGGTTTCCGGGCGAAGGGTCAATTCTTCGATTCCGCCGGCGCGTTGCACTTCGCCGTGCGTCAGGATTACGACGCGGTCGCAGACCAACTCGATCTCTTGCAGTAAATGGCTGTTGATGAAGACCGTCTTGCCTTGGGCCTTGAGTCGCCGCAGCAGGGTCCGCATCTCTTTGCGGCCGACCGGATCGACGCCGTCGGTCGGCTCGTCGAGAATCAACAACTCGGGATCGTGCAGCATCGCTTGCGCCAGTCCGAGCCGCTGCAACATGCCCTTGGAGTATTTCTTGACCGCGGTCCTGCCCCATTCGGCAAGGCCGACCAGCTCGAGCAGCTCGGGCCGGCGCCGCTTGATCTCGCGTTGCGAAAGCCCGCTGAGGCTGCCGTAATACTCCAGCGCCGTATCGCCCGTGTGGTGGGCCGGAATGCGATGGCCCTCGGGCAAATAACCGACGCCGCGCCGGCCCATGCGATCGCCCGGCGGACGGCCGAGCAGCGTGGCCTGGCCCCCGCTTTTGCGGACGATGCCCAACAGGACTTTGATCAAGGTCGTTTTGCCGGCGCCGTTGGGGCCGAGCAGACCGAAAATCTCGCCGCGGCCGACTTGAAACGAGACGCCGCGCAGGGCCTCGATCTTGCGCCGGCCGAACAGGCCGTCGCGATACGTTTTGCGGATCGCTTGCACGTCGATGGCCGGTTCATCGCTCTGCATGGATTTTTAGGACACGGGTGCGCGGTCTGGGAAGTCGTTCATCGTAAGGGATTCGCTGCGAAAGCGGAAACCTTGGTAAGGAAAAACGCTCTATGCCGCCGCGACCCCATATCCCCTTTTTTGAGCGGTTGCTTCACTAAGCGACGCGACGCTAGCGATCAGTCGTTCGCGCCCGCTGCCCGAGCGGCGGCAACTAGTTCGCGGGCGGCAGGTGGCTTTGGACAGCCGCATAACGCGCAGGATCCATCAGCTCCAGCGAAATGCGGGTTTCTCTCATGACCTTCCGCCAAAAACCGCGAAATCGCAACCCGCCCGCGACGAGCGCTCGGCGGTGAGTTTGCCAGACGACGATCGCGGTCGCGCCGAACAACAGCCGATGGACCGCGTTCGTCAACAGCAACGACGTTCGCCAGCGGCGGCGCCGCAAGATCGCCAGGCGTTGCGACTGAAACCGGATGTGGGCGACTTCGTCTTTCAGAATCTGTTCGCAAAGCCGCCGCAAGACGACCGACTTCGTGGCCTTGCCGAGCGCGGCGTAGTAGACCTTGGCCATGACTTCAGCGGCCAGCAGCAGAGAAATCATCAGTTCCAACCCGGCCAACTGCCGCACGCGGCGAAAGACGCCGTTCGTCCAGTGCCGCTCGATTCGCGGGATGCCCGCCAGGTCGAGCCAGCGGCCCAGTTCGCGGCCGTGCCGCTGCTCTTCGGCGATGAACAACCGCAGTGCAGCCAGGTAGTCCTCGTCTCCGTAGGCCGCGGCATGACGCGCGGCGGCGGCCATCAGATGCCGGCCGCTGCCCATTTCGCCAATTTGAAACGTCGCCACGCTGCCGCCCACCGCCTCGCGCTCGGCGGCGGTCAAATCGACCCCCTCGCACCACGGAATCGGCCTCAAGGCTTCGGCATTGCGCTTGAAGTACTCCAACCAAGCGGCGGAGCTTATCAAAGCGTCTTTTCGAAACGTCGCCCTGCTTCGCTTCTGCGGAGCGTTGGCGGAAGCGATTTTGGGCGACGGAACCGCAAGCGTATTCTCGCTCGTCTTCATGGGGACGACTCCTTTCCGAGTTGACACAGGCGTTGAAATACGGCTTCGATCACGGCGTCGGGCGTCGACGTGCCCGCAGTCAGGCCAATGGTTTGTTGACCGGCGAACCAACCTGGCTGGATCTCGGCCGCGGATTGGACGTGATGCACCGGCTTCCCGCGCTCGCGGCACAGGGCGACGAGCTCGCGCGTGTTGTTCGAGCGGCGACCGCCGACCACGACCATCGCCTCGACGCGTTCGAGCAGGTTTTCCACGGCCGATTGGCGGTCGCGCGTCGGTTGGCAAACGGTATCGACGAAGCGAATGTCGGCCAGCGGGTTCTGGTCGCGGACCGCCGCGAGAATCGCCGCCGCCAAGCGCGGGGCCGTGGTCGTTTGGCAGACGACGCCGAGGCGCTCGCGCGCATAGCAATGCACGGCGCTCACGTCCGGAACGACGTCGAAACTCGGCAAGTCTTCGACGATGCCTTGCACTTCGACGTGACCGGGGCGGCCGATGACGAGCACATGCCGTCCTTCGGCCGCCAACTGTCGGGCGGCGCCGTGGGCGCGGCGCACCAACGGGCACGTGCCGTCGACCAACTGCTTCCCCGCGGCGAGCAAGCGAGACCGCTCGAGATCGCTGACGCCGTGCGCCGTAATCAATACGGCCGGCCGATCGTCGAGGCGCCCTCGCTGGTCCTCGGCGGCGACGCGAAATCCGGCCGATTCCAATTGGATGAGGACGCTTTCGTTGTGGACCAATTCGCCGTGGATCGTGACCGCGGCCGGATCGGGGATCGTCTCGACGATCGCCAAGGCATCGCGGACGCCGAAACAAAACCCCATTGCCTGAGCGCGGATGACTTGCATGCTTCGCTCCATCACTTTGTTACGCCGTGTACTTTGTAATGCAAAGTACATCCGGAAAAAAACAGCCGCAGACTCCCGCTAGGCGGTCGACCAGCCGGGCTTGCCGCGCTTGGCATGGCCCTTGGCAATCGCGGAGTTGGCGCCGCGCGCGGCGTCGCGCACGACTTGCTCCAGCACGCCGATGTAATCCAAGAACCGCCGCCGGCCTTGGGCCGTCATCCGGCAAAGCGTGTGGGGCCGGTTTTGCTCGAAGCCCTTTTCGACTTCCACCAAGCCGGCTTCCTGCAGCACCTTGAGATGCCGGCTTAAATTGCCGTCGGTCAGCGCGCAGAGCTCTTTGAGATCGTTGAACGCCAACCCTTCGGGGTTCGCAACCAGCGAAGTGAGCAGTCCCAGCCGCGCTTTTTCGTGCAGCGCCCGTTCGAGTCCCTCATAGGCGAAGCGGCCGCTCGCGGGCGCCGGTTTGTCTTTAGCCACGGTCGCGCTCCAATGACCAATACAGGATGACGGCGGCGCCTGCCTGTCCGACGCCGAAGCAACCGACCATGACCCACGGCGACAAGGCATGTTCTCCGCGACCGAACGCCAATGCCAACACGCCGGCAAATAGGTAATAGGCGCCGACCCAAAATGTCGCGCGCGGCAATAAGCGACACGAAGCGAACACGCCCAAGCTGAACAACACCGCCCACAGCCCGGGCAACAGGGCGACGCTTTCCGGGGCGCCGCGGGCCAGCGCAGCGGTGACCAGCCCGCCGGCCAGCACGCAGGGCAAGAACTGCTCGACGGCCATCCAAGTCAGTTTTGCGGCGTAAGGCGATCCGCCGCGCCGATGACGCCACGTCATTTCGATTCCCGTCGCGGCGAGGCAGATGGCGGCCGCCGAAGCCCAGAGCGCAAGCCATGCTGAGGGAGTTTGTTGGGGTTCATGAATCCAGCTCGCCTGAATCGCCGCCGCCGCGCAGGCGACAAAACTGGATCCGGCGACGACCGTCGAGCGATACCCGCGAAACGTTTCGGCGCGGGCGACATGCGCCCGAATTTCGGAGATCTGGGCCAGCGCCTCGCGAAGTTGCATCGCACAATCCTCGATTCTCGCCGCGGAGAATTAACTTTGCAATACAAAGTATACCGGCTCGACGACGGACTGGTCAAGGGGTTTTCGCCGAAAGGGGTGGAACCCCGGGATAGCAAGGCGGCCCGGCAACGCAGGCGGCAAAGCGGCCAGACGCCGCTGCTACTTTTCTTGTAACGGATTTCGGCCCCGAAGCGTCATAATTGCGGACGTACGGCAGAGCGGGCCAGCGAGGAAGACGGCGAATGTCCGAAAACCAGGGAATCGCCCAACGGGAGTGGGTGCTGACGGCGCTCGACGAGTTCGAGGGTCGGTTGCTGCGCTACTCCCAGCGGTTGACGAACGGCGATTCGGACCTGGCTCGCGACGTGGTGCAACATGCCTTCCTGCGCCTCTGCGATCAGCGCCCCGAGGAACTCAACGGCCGCCTGGCGGCTTGGCTGTTTGCGGTCTGCCGCAATCGGGCGATTGACATGAAGCGCAAGGACAGTCGGATCGAGCCGCTTTCTTCCGCCTGTGGATCGGAAACGCACGGTCGAGAATCCGACCCGGCCGAATCGGCGGAGAACCGAGACGCAGGCCAGCAAATTCGCAAGGCGATCGACAGCCTGCCCGAAAAGCAGCGCGACGTGGTGAATTTGTGGGCCGACGGATTCACTTATCGCGAGATCAGCCAGATTACCGAACACACCGAAAGCTACGTGCGCGTGATCGCTCACCGCGCGTTCCAGGCGCTGCGGCAGCATCCGTTGGTGACGCGGATGGTGCGAGCCGAGGCCGGGCAGGGCTGGCAATAGCTTTTGGGAATGGAGCTTGCGGAATGCTGTCCGGGCGCCCTCGTCCGGAACGACCATCGAGTCCGATCGAAAAAATGCTCCGGGCGAGGGCGCCCGGGCCACATTCGTTTTGCAAAGAAGTTAGAGACATGGACCACGAATCCGACGTTCCGCAACACGAGGCGAACGAGATCAAGCTGACCGCGTTTGCGCTTGGCGAATTGACGGAGGCCGAGCGGGCCGCGTTTCTGGCCCAGTCGCTCGACGCCGCGGCCGATTTGCAGGCCCTGGCCGAAATCGCCCGCGTCGGCGAATTGATCCGGCGAGCGCGGCGCGAAGAGGGCTATCCCGAACGGTCGAGCGAGTTGCGACAAACGCTCGAAGCGAGGCTGACGGAAGCGGCCGCGCCGACATTGCTCTTGCCGCCCAGCCGAAGCCGGCCGCCCCGGCACTTGTGGCTGCCGCTGAGCCTGGCCGCTTCGGCGCTGGTGATCGGCGGAACCGCCGTGGCGCTGATGCAGGTGCGTCACGCGGACGAACGACAAATAGCTCTCGCCGGGTTGCAAGGCGTCGAGCAACCAACGGGCGTTGCGAACTTGACGGCCCGCTCGCGCCTGGAGGATTCGGTCGAACTGAGCTTGGATGCCGAGTCCCTGGACTTCGGCTCCCAGGCGGAACGCCGCGACGGACAGACGGATCTCAAGCGCTCGAAGGAAAAAACGCCATTGGGCTTCGGGTTGGCAGAATCGGAAAAGCCCGAAGCCGCGGCAAGCGTGATTGCCGTCGACGGAAGCGCAGCGGCCGCAGAGATCGCTCCTACGGCAGGGCCCGAGACGAGTTTGGGACGGGGCTTCTCCTTGCAGCAGTTGGACTCGCTATCAACCTCTGAAATGCCTCTTGGCGGTAGGGCAATTGTGCCGGCCACCGGCAGCGGCGGCAGCGGGATGATGGGCGGAATGGGCGGTGGAATGGGCAGGCTACCGTCTCAATTCGGCGGATATGTGGCGCCGCAGCGGCAAAACACTATGAATTACGGCCGTCCCGCGGCTGGCGGTCAACCGCAAACGGCTGACGGGTACTACTATTTCGCGAAGCCTCGCGCGGCAACCGCTGGAGCGTCGGGCGCTGCAGCGCCGGCTTCTGGCGACGTGATGCGCAGCAGGCCCATGTACGGCCAGTCCGAGCCATTAGGAGAGGTGGGTGAAATCCGCGGCCGCGCGGGCGCCGTTTCGCCCGCGACCCAACCCGCTCTTCCAGCCATCGCGGCTCTTGAAGAGAAGGAGTTGGAACAGCAAATAGCCGAAGGCATTCCAGCGGCAGTACGATTTGGCGAAGCCGACCAATCCGCCGAGTCGTACGCCGCGATCGTCGAAAATCCATTCGTCAAAGTCGTCGATTCGCCCCTCTCGACGTTTTCGATCGACGTCGATACGGCCTCCTACGCCAACGTGCGGCGGTTCTTGAACTCGAACAGCCTGCCGCCGCCGGACGCGGTGCGGATCGAAGAACTGATCAACTATTTCCAGTACAGCTACCCGCAGCCTGAGGGCGACGTTCCCTTCTCGGTCAATACGGAAGTCGCCGGTTGCCCGTGGAACGCCGAACATCGGCTGCTTCGCGTCGGGCTGAAAGGCCGCGAGATCGCCGTCGAGCGCCGTCCGGCGAGCAACTTGGTGTTTTTGCTGGACGTTTCCGGTTCGATGAACGAGCCCAACAAGCTGCCGCTGGTCAAAGAGGCAATGCTGCTGCTCACCGAGCAACTGGGCGAAAACGACCACGTGTCGATCGTGGTCTACGCCGGCAACTCCGGTTTGGTGCTGCCGCCGACCAACGGCGCCAACAAGCGCACCATCGAAGCGGCCATCAGCGGCCTGTCGCCCGGCGGTTCGACCAACGGCGGCGAAGGCATTCAGACGGCCTATGCCACGGCCCAGGCCAACTTCATCAAGCAGGGCGTGAACCGGGTGATCCTGGCCACCGACGGCGATTTCAACGTCGGCGTCACCGACCAGAACGACCTGGTCCGCCTGGTCGAAGAGCAGGCCCGCGGCGGCGTGTTTTTTAGCGCGCTCGGTTTCGGCACGGGCAACTTGAAAGACGGCACGCTCGAAAAGCTGGCCGACAAGGGTAACGGCAACTATGCCTATATCGACACGCTCGGCGAAGCCCGCAAAGTGCTGGTCGAGCAACTCTCGGGCACGCTGGTGACGATCGCCAAGGACGTGAAGCTGCAGATCGAATTCAACCCAGCGCAAGTCGATGCCTTCCGCCTGATCGGCTACGAGAACCGCGTGCTGGCCCATGCCGATTTCAACGACGATCGCAAGGACGCGGGCGACGTCGGCGCCGGCCACACCGTCACCGCGCTGTACGAGCTTGTTCCGCCCGGCAAGGCGGCGGGAGTCGCGGCGGTTGATGAGTTGAAGTATCAGCGCGTCGCGCCGGCCTTCAAACCGGCGGCCGAGAGCGACGAGTTGCTGACGCTCAAGCTGCGCTACAAGCAGCCCGACGGCGACAAGAGCCGGCTGCTCGAGCACGTCATCGCCGATTCAGGGAAGAAATACGGCCAAGCCAGCCGCGACTTCAAGTTCGCTTCCGCCGTGGCCGCGTTCGGCATGCTCTTGCGGCATTCGCCGAACGCCGGCGACGCGAATCTCGACGCCGTCTTGGAACTGGCCGGCGAAGGTCTCGACAGCGATCTGAACGGCTACCGGGCCGAGTTCATCGCCCTGGCGAAGAAGGCCAAAGAGTTGGCCTCGCCGAAATAGCAGGCGCCGCTGATTGACGGTTGGCCTGCCTGGTACGCGATTTGCGAGCGAGGCTACGACTCGTTCTCTCGCCAGAAGAAGTCACCACGACGGCGAGACGTCCGAGCTGCAAGGTCAGCCGCCGTGATCGCCGACGCATCCGCCACAGTCCCCAGCGAATCTGCAAGAGCGGCGGGTTTGCGGTATGTTTCGGACGAATCGGAAGGCATCCGGCGGCGGCGCCGCGGCGCCGGTTTCCGCTACGTTTCACCCGGCGGCAAGCCGCTTCGCGACTCGGAGACGCTCGGGAGAATCAGATCTCTGGCGATCCCGCCGGCTTGGACGGACGTCTGGATCTGTGCCGACCCGCGCGGCCATCTGCAAGCCACCGGCCGCGATGCGCGACGTCGAAAGCAATACCGATATCATCCTCGCTGGCGCACCGCGCGCGACGAAGCCAAGTACGATCGGCTCGTCGCCTTCGCCCGCGCCCTGCCCAAGCTGCGTCGGCGCGTTCGCCGAGACTTGAAACGTCGCGGTCTGCCGCGCGAAAAAGCGCTGGCCGCCGTCGTGCGATTGCTGGAGTCCACGCTGATTCGCGTCGGCAACGAAGAATACGCCCAGGCCAACGATTCCTTCGGCTTGACCACGCTGCGCAATCGGCACGCGCAGGTCAACGGGTCCAAGATTCGCTTCAGTTTTCGCGGCAAGAGCGGGATCAAGCACGAGGTCGAGCTCCACGACGCGCGGTTGGCCAAGATCGTCAGCAAATGCCAGGATCTGCCGGGCCAGGAATTGTTCGCTTATCTCGACGACGACAACGAGGCCCGCGACATCGGCTCTGCCGACGTGAATGATTACTTGCGGCAAGTCATGGGCCAGGATTTCACCGCCAAGGACTTTCGCACCTGGGCGGGGACTGCCTTGGCCGCGCAAGCGCTGAGCGAATTCGAAGACTTCGATTCCCAGGCTGCGGCGAAACGCAATATCACGCAGGCCATCGAGCGCGTGGCCGCTCGGCTCGGCAACACCAAAGCCGTCTGCCGGAAGTGTTACATTCATCCGGCGGTGATCGACGCCTACCTCGATCGCTCGCTGGTCGAAGTCCTCGAGCAGCGCGCCGAAGAAGAATTGCGAACCGCGCTCTCCGTCTTGCCCGCCGAAGAGGCCGCCGTGTTGGCCCTCTTGCAGCAGCGGATGGAAAAGCAATTGGGCGGCAAACGCCGCCGCGGCCGCAAGTCGATCATTGCGGTCCGCCCTCGGCGCCGTAGGCCGGCGGGACGCAAAGGTGGACGGCGGTCAACGAGCTTGAGACGGGCGCAAAAAAACGGGGGCCTCTGACGCGCCACGTACACATTGGCTGTGCAGGACGGTCAGGGGCAAGTCAACCGTCCGGCCGGTAGTCGTCAGAGGCCCCGCGGGCCAGTCTCAATAAGGCTCGCTTTTGTCGAGCGAGCATGACCTCTCCTATTGCAGCCCATGTGCCACGAGCGACCGCAACATGCCCCGCAGCATGCGATTGGGTTGCAAGCCAATACAGAACAAAGACTTGTGAATTCAAAAATCGCAAGACGCGCGCCCAACCCATGGCTCGACGGTCAACGATCGGCAGGAGGAATTGAACATCAGACTGCATGATGTTGCATCGATTTCCACCCAGATTGACTAGGGCGCGTCGAAGCGACGGGAACGCGGGAATAATCGTCTCACCCTGAGACACGACGACGACTCAAAAACACATAAATTATTGCAGTCGCTTAATTTGCGGCGCATGGCCGAACCGTCGATACGACCAAAATCTTCGATTCCGCCTCCTTCGGCTCATCGCGGCGCCGGCGGATCTTGTTCCCAATTTGAGATGGCTCGCAAAGAGGGGCGGGACCGCGTCGCAAGCTTGAATGGGAAATCGCATAAACAACTGGCCCTTTGGCTGCGTAAAGGGCGATACGGGGACGACTTCAGATTTCTCAACATCCGCGCGGATCGTCGCGAGCATCTGGTATTTCTCCCAGCGGCGCTAGACTGTCGCCAGGCAAAGCGGCTTGTATATTGGGAAGCCTGTTGCCCTGGGGGAGATCCGACTCGGCATCATTATGCCCAACAACCCTGCCACGATTGGTCGCTATCGCTGCGGTTCCGGCGAGCCGTTGCTCGTCATCGCCGGTCCCTGCGTGATCGAAAGCGAAGCATTGACGCTCGAGATCGCCCAGCGCCTGAAGCAGCTTGCGGCCGAGTTACCGATCCAACTCGTGTTCAAAGCCTCGTTCGATAAGGCCAATCGGACCAGCGCCTCGGCTTTTCGCGGACTGGGTTTGCAAGCCGGGCTGGCCGTGCTGCACCGGGTCCGAGAAGTCACTGGCCTGCCGGTGACCACCGACGTTCACGAATCGCAGCAGGCGGCCCCCGTGGCCGAGGTTTGCGAACTGCTGCAGATTCCGGCCTTCCTTGCCCGCCAAACCGACCTGCTCGTGGCCGCGGCCGAGACGGGGCGCGCGGTGAATGTGAAGAAGGGGCAATTCATGGCGCCTTGGGACATGCGGCACGTTGTCGCCAAGCTCGAATCGGCCGGCTGCCAGAACGTGCTGCTCTGCGAGCGCGGCACCTTCTTCGGTTACGGCCGGCTGGTGAACGACATGCGGGCGATCCCTCAAATGCAGAGCTTGGGAGTCCCGGTGGTCTTCGACGCCACGCATAGCGTTCAAGAACCGGGCGGCTTGGGTTCCGCCACCGGCGGCAATCGCGCGATGGTTGAGCCGTTGGCCCGCGCCGCCACGGCCATCGGCGTGAACGGCCTGTTCTTCGAAACCCATCCCCAACCCGATACCTCGCCGAGCGACGGCCCCAACATGGTGCCGCTCGACCAGTTCGGCGATCTTTTGCGCCGCTTGGTCAAGTTGCGGCAAGCCGTGGAGAATCTTGGTGCCTAGTCGAACCTTGTCGCCCGCTCTGTGGTGCGCCCTATGGTGCGCGCTGGCCGTCGGTTGCGACGACCGGAGAAGCCCTGCTCCGGCGGGCAGTTCAAGCCCGCAAACCATGAGCGCGAGGCAGAGCGACGACACGCTGCGCTACGCGCTCGCTTTGCTCGACAGCAACGACGGGGTCGATGCCGCCGAAGCGGCGCAGCGCGAAAGCGACAGGCGAGAGAGCAGCTCGCTCGACGAACCCGCGCGGCGGCTGATCTACGGTCAGATTCCCAGTTCTCTCGCCGACCAACTCAATCGCTGGCTCGGCTCTCAAAAGACGCCCGACGATTGGAAGCCGGAGTCGCTCCTTTCGGACTTGCCCGAACCGTTGCGAGAATTGCCGGCGGTCCAGAACCTCGGCGACAAGCGGTTCTCGAACACCGACGGCGCCGTGCTGCGCGAGCAACGTTGGCTGCACGAAATCGCGAGCTGGGTCTGCGGCGACGCCAGCGACGACCTCGAACGGGGGCGGCGGCTCTTCGATTGGACCATTCGCAATATTCAACTCGACGCGGCCCCCGGCTCGGACGAAGAACAAGCCCGTCCCCCGTATCTGCCGTGGCATCTATTGGCGCTGGGTCATGGCCAGGCGCAAGATCGGGCCTGGTTGTTCATGTTGCTCGCGCGGCAGCAAGCGCTCGACGTTGTGCTGCTCGAACCGGCTTCGGAAGAGCCGACGACCCTTTTGGGCCTGCTGCATGACGATCAACTGTATCTGTTCGACGCCCAGCTTGGCGCGGCCATCCCCGGTCCGCAGCAAGACGGCGCCCCAGGGGCCCCCATCGCGACGCTCGCGCAGGTCGCCGAGGACGACGGTCTGCTGCGTCGGCTGGACCTGGACGCCGAGCACCCTTATCCGCTGATGTCGTCCGATCTCTCGAAGGTTGTCGCGGTGATCGAAGCATCGCCGGTCTATTTGGAGCGGCGGATGGCTTTGCTCGAAGCACGGCTGGTCGGCGACGAAAAACTCGTGCTCTCGTTCGATGCATCGGCGCTTGCCGTGCGCCTTAAGGCTTGTTCGCATGTCGAGAAGGCCGAACTGTGGCAATTGCCCTTCGAGCGGTTGCAAGGACTCGCCCAGCGTAAATCGCGGGGCGTAAAACGCTTGGTGAGCGAGATGCAAGTGCTGATGGCAGAGTACCCGCACGTCGTGAAAAAGAAGCAAGAGATGGCGATGGCCCTGTGGCGCGGGCGCGTGCAGCATTTGCTCGGTCGGTTCACGGGCGAGAGCAGCGCCAATTACTTCTACCAATTGACCCGCATCTCCGACGCGGACATCGAGCGGCTCGCGACCTCCCTCGGCGCGGCCCGGCCGGGCGAACCTCCGCAGATGGCACGATACAGCAGGTCGGTTAAAGATTATCCGGCAGTCAAGCGCGATTCCAGCTATTGGCTGGGCTTGGTGGCTTTCGAGCGGGGCGACTATGTGACGGCCTTGGATTACTTCGAAAAGCGCACCTTGGAGGCCTCGCCCGACGGGCCTTGGACGGCCGCAGCGCGCTACAATCTCGGGCGGGCCTACGAAGCCCTGGGGCGACGAAACGAGGCCATCGCGGCCTATCGCGGCGACGATTCTGCCCAGCGCCCTGGCAGCGAGCTGCGCGCCCGCTGGCTGGAGCAGGCGCCGGCCACCGACGCGAACGAGGAATGAGCCGGCGTGTGGTGCGCAGACCGCCGCAACGGCCCTTGTCGCTCGGCGGCGGCGCTGATAAATTACTTTATTACCTTACCTTTAAACCCAGTAGAATGGCCGGCGGAGTTTGGCTCCCGCCCGGACTTTCTGGCGAGTTTTGACGAGGACCGCGGACCATGAAAAAGAGCATTCACCCGAAGTACTTCGAGACGACGGTCAAATGCGGTTGCGGCAACACGTTCAAGACCCGCAGCACCATGCCGGAGTTGAAGATCGATATTTGCAGCGCCTGCCACCCCTTCTACACCGGCAAGCTCAAGTACGTCGATACGGCCGGCCGGATCGAGAAGTTCAAGAACAAGTTCGCCGGCGCGGGCTATGCCAGCTTGAATCGCGGCAAAAAGGCCGCCAAGGCCGCTCCGGCCGGCGAAGCGGCCGAAGGCTAGCTTCGGCGCTCGCTTGATATTTCCCCGAAATGGACCTCTGTCTGGCGATCGGCGCGCGGACCCGCATGCGGCGTTCGGTATTGCTTGGCAATTAACGTGCTCGCCCCTTCCGGCGCCGTTTCTCGGTTGGTTTTTCGCCCCTGAAGCAAGGATCTCCGATGCGCGATTTGCTCGATGAAAAACTGGCCCGCTTCGACGAGCTCGAAAAGCAGCTCCTCGATCCGGCCGTGCTCTCGAACTCGTCTCAACTCGCCCTCGTGGCGCGCGAGCGCGGCTCGTTGGCCAAGCTGGCGATGAAGTATCGCCATTTCAAGGGACTCAACGCGCAGATCAGCGACGCCTTGCAAATGGTCGAAGGCGCCGACGCCGAAATGCGCGAACTGGCCGAGGCCGAGTTGCCGCAACTCAAGGCGGAGCGAGAAGCCATCTGGAGCGAACTTCTGGACATGACCATCGGCGGCGAAGACGCCAACCGCACGCGCTGCGTGATGGAAATTCGCGCCGGCACCGGAGGCGACGAGGCCGCGCTATTCGCCCGCGACTTATACGAAATGTACAAGCATTACGGTGAGACGAAGGGCTGGAAGCTCGAAGTCCTCGAACTGCACCCGACCGAGTTGGGCGGCTTCAAAGAAATCATTCTCGGCGTCGAGGGCGAAGGCGTCTACCGGGAACTGCAATACGAAAGCGGCGGCCATCGCGTGCAGCGCGTGCCGGAAACCGAGGCCAAGGGGCGCATCCACACTTCGGCCGCCACCGTGGCCGTGATGCCGGAGCCGGAAGACGTCGAAATCAATCTCAAGCCCGAAGATTATCGGCTCGACCTGTTCTGCGCCAGCGGCCCCGGCGGCCAGCACGTCAACAAGACGGCCTCGGCCGTGCGATTGACCCACTACGAGACGAATATCGTCGTCAGTTGCCAGGATGAAAAGAGCCAGCACAAGAACAAGGCCAAAGCCCTGCGCGTGCTGAAGACGCGGCTCTACGAGCACAAGCGCGCCCAGGAACACGCCAAGCGGGCCGAAGAGCGCAAGACCCTGGTCGGTTCGGGCGACCGCAGCGAGCGGATTCGCACCTACAATTTCCCCGAGAACCGCGTGACCGACCATCGCATCGGCCTGACGTTGTACAAGCTCGATACGGTGCTGTCGGGCCGCGTCGACTTGGTTTCGGAGAAACTGATCGAGTACGATCGGCAGCAATTGCGCTCTTCGATGGGCGCGGTCGATTGAACGGGCGCGGTCGATTGAACCGGATGAACCAGATAAAAAGACAGGCGTGGCGTTTTGCCGCGGTTCCGCTTGAACCAGGGCGCCGCCCGTGCTATGCAATGGCTTGACGCGGCAGTGCCCCGATTCGAAGTAAAGGAAATCGCCATGCGATGGCGGCTTGCGTGCGCATGTTTCGCGGGCATCGCGTGCTTCGCAGGGATGGCGTGCGTCGGTTCGGTCGCCCGCGGCGCCGAACCGGAGCCGCTCGACGAGCAGGCGCAGCGGGGCGGCTCGCCGGCGCGCAACAACGTGCGCAACGGGCAATGCCTCCCCGAAAGTTGGGATGTCGGCCAGTTCGACGAGAAAACCGGCGAGTGGCTCCTCGGGACGGGGCGCAACATCCGCTGGGTCGCTCGTCTGGGCACGCAGACTCACGGAACTCCCGTCGTCGCCGAGGGCAAGGTGTTCATCGGCACGAACAACGGCGGCGGACGCCTGCCGCGCTATCCGGCGACGGTCGATCTGGGCTGCCTGCTCGCCTTTCGCGCAGCCGACGGCGAATTTCTTTGGCAACACTCCAGTGAAAAGTTGCCGACCGGCCGCGTCCACGATTGGCCGCTGCAGGGAGTTTGCTCGACGCCGCTGGTCAAAGGCAATCGGCTGTGGTTCGTCAGCAACCGTTGCGAGGTGCTGTGTCTCGATACCGAGGGCTTTTATCAAGACCTTTTCAGCCGGCCGGCGCGCGAGCGGCTCGAAGAGGCCAACGTCGTCTGGAGGCTCGATATGCGCGAACGGTTCGGCGTGAGTCCGCACAACATGTCGAACTGCTCCATCACGTCGGCCGGCCGTGCGCTGTTCGTCTGCACGTCGAACGGCGTCGATGAAGGCCACATGAACATCCCGGCGCCGAACGCCCCCAGTTTTCTGGCGCTCGACAAGATGACGGGCGAAGTGCTGTGGAGCGACGCTTCGCCGGGCCTGAACATCCTGCATGGGCAATGGTGCTCGCCGTGCTACGGGGTTTTCGACGGCCAAGGGCAGGTCGTCTTCGGCGGCGGCGATGGCTGGCTCTATAGCTTCGACCCGGCCGGCGATGGCCAGGGCGGGTCGAAGCTGCTTTGGAAGTTCGACTGCAATCCGAAAGACGCCAAGTATAGCGTCAGCGGCCGCAGCACGCGCAACCACCTGATCGCCACGCCGATGATCCACGGTGGCTTCGTGTACGCGGCGGTCGGCGAAGATCCAGAACATGGCGAAGGCAACGGGCGACTATGCTGCATCGATGCTCGGCGCCGCGGCGACGTCAGCAACGAACTGGCGATCGATCGGAAAAATGGCGATCGGCCGCTTCCTTCCAGGCGGCTGCAAGCGGTGAATCCGCAAGCGGGCGAGGCGGCCGTCGCCAACCCCAACTCGGCCCTCATCTGGGAGTATGTCGCGCGCGACGCGAACCGCGACGGCAAGATCGACTTCGAAGAACAGATGCACCGCACGCTCAGTTCGGCGGTCCTTGGCGAAGGGCTGCTCATGATCCCCGACTTTTCCGGGCTGGTCCATTGCCTCGACGCTGCTACGGGAGAAGTTTGTTGGACGCACGACCTCATGAGCGAAACCTGGTCGTCGCCGCTGGCAGCCGACGGCCGCGTCTACATGGCCGATGCCGACGGAAAGATTACGATTTTCAAGCTCTCTAAAGCCAAAACGATACTTGCGGAAATTGAAATGGGGCGGATGATCTACAGCACGCCCGCCGCCGCCGGCGGAGTACTGTATGTGCCGACGACGACGCACTTGTTCGCGATCGCTTCCGACGAATAGACGCGGCGCCGAGCCGATTCCAGGGAGACAATCGCCCGAAGGCGCAGGGCGCAAATTACGCTTCGGCATAACACTCCTCCCTTCCGCGAGGTTATGCTATTAACGTCAAAAGTTCGCGAAAGGCGATCGCCATGCAAAACCATCCGCCATCGAAATCGTTCGCCCGCCGCGATCTATTGACGGGCTTCGGCGCCGC
>DATNEC010000171.1:0-13077 GCA_035606815.1 Pirellulales bacterium | reverse complement strand
CGGCGAGCACCGGGCCTGGGTCTGCCGTTCGATCTCGTGCGCCTTGCGGGGCGGAGAGGAAGTGCTCGACCATCTTTGCCGCAAGCTGGGCATTCATGCCGGCGCCACGACGCCCGACGGCAAACTGACGCTGGAGTTCGGCGAGTGCCTGGGCGCCTGCGACTTCGCCCCCTGCATGTTGGTCGACAAAACGCTCTACAAAGACCTGACGCCGGCCAAGGCCGACGAGTTCCTGGAATCGTTAGGATAGCGACGTGGCAGACTTCGAACCGGTCCTGTTGGCCAACATCGGCAAGCCCGACAGCCACACGCTGCGCGTTTACGAATCGACGGGCGGCTACCAGGCGCTGCGCAAGGTGCTCAAGGAACTGACGCCGGTGCAGTTCATCGAGGTCGTCAAGTCGAGCAACCTGCGCGGCCGCGGCGGCGCCGGCTTTCCGACCGGGTTGAAGTGGACCTTCCTGCCGAAGGACCACCCCGTGCCGATCTACATGTGCATCAACGCAGACGAGAGCGAGCCGGGCACGTTCAACAACCGGATCCTGATGGAAGAGGATCCGCACCAGGTCATCGAAGGCGTCATTCTTAGCTGCTACGCCACGCGGGCCACGACGGCCTACGTCTACCTGCGCTACGAATACCCGCTCTCGCTGGAGCGGATGCAGGCGGCCATCGACGAATGCTACGCGGCCGGGTTGCTGGGCAAGAACATTCAAGGCAGCGAATTCTCGCTCGACATTTACATGCACCGCGGCGCCGCGGCCTATATCTGCGGCGAAGAGACCGGGTTGATCGAAAGCCTGGAGGGCAAGCGCGCCTGGCCGCGGATCAAGCCGCCGTTTCCGGCGGTCGAAGGCGTGTTTCGCAAGCCGACGGTCGTCAACAACATCGAGACGGTGGCCTGCGTCACGCATATCGCCAACCGCGGCGCCGATTGGTTCAAGAGCATCGGCGTGCCCGCCGACCCGAACAATCCGCGCGATCCGGGCAGCTACGGACCGAAACTGTATTGCCTCAGCGGCCACGTCAACAAGCCCGGCTGTTACGAAGCGCCGCTCGGCATCACCTGCCGCGAATTGGTCGACCATTACGGCGGCGGCGTGTGGAAAGGGCGCAAGGCCAAGGCCGCCATTCCCGGCGGCATTAGCATGGGCCTGCTGACCGAGGCCGAGTTCGATACGAAGCTCGATTTCGCCGGCCCCGGCAAGGTCGGTTGTTTGGGCCTGGGCACCGCGGCGGTGGTCGTGCTCGACGAGACGGTGAGCATGGTCGATTTTCTGCACAACTCTTGTCGCTTCTTCGCCCACGAAAGCTGCGGGCAGTGTACGCCCTGCCGCGAAGGGACTCGCTGGTCGGTCGAAATGCTCAACCGCATCAAGGCGGGCGGCGGACGATTGAAAGATCTGGAGTTGCTGTTGGAAATCGGCGATTCGATCGGCATCATGCCCGGCACGACGATCTGCGGCTTGGCCGACGGCGCGGCTTGGCCGATCAAGAACGCAATCCGCAAGTTCCGTGGCGAGTTCGAAGAGTACATCAAGCGGACGAACCCGCACGGTTACGATGCGGCGAGCGCCGTCCCTTCGCTCGACTATCGCAGCAACGGCACGCAGGTCGCCCCGGTCCAGCCCTCCTGGTGGCCTTCGGCGCATTCGCATCATTAGGACAAGCAAGGCATGGCCAAGGTCATAGTCGACGGACAAGACATCGAGATCGGCGACGCCGAGCGCCTCAACGGCATTCAGGCGGCCAAGCGCGCGGGCGTCGAAATCCCGCATTACTGCTGGCATGCCGGGTTGGCCGTGGTCGCCAGTTGCCGCATGTGCCTGGTCGAGACCGGCACGAAGAACGCCGACACGGGCCAGGTTGCGATGTTTCCCAAGCTCGTGCCGGCCTGCCAGACTCCGGCCAAAGACGGCACGGTGTTCGTCACCAACAGCGACAAGGTGAAGCAGGCCCGCTCCCAAGTCGAAGAAGGGCTGCTGTTGCGGCACCCGGTCGATTGCCCGATCTGCGACAAGGCGGGCGAGTGCAGCTTGCAGGATTATCACTTCGAGTACGGCCAGAAAGAGCGCCGGGCCGATATTCTTCCCTTCACAAGCCGCCGCCGCGACATGGGCGACACGGTCACGCTGTTCGTCGACCGTTGCGTGATGTGTACCCGCTGCGTGCGGTTCTGCCGCGACGTGGCCGGAACCAGCGAGTTGATGGTCACGAACCGCGGGGCGCACGAAGAGATCGACGTGTTCCCCGGCTATCCGCTGGCCAATAAGCTGTCGGGCAACGTGGTCGATCTCTGCCCGGTCGGCGCCTTGGGCGACAAGGATTTTCTATATCAGCAGCGCGTCTGGTTCATGAAGAAACACGCGGGCGTCTGCACCGGCTGTTCGACCGGCTGCTCGATCTTCGTCGAAGAGAACCAAGACCGCGTTTACCGTCTGAAGCCGCGCGAGAACCCGCACGTCAACCAGTGGTGGATGTGCGACGAGGGGCGCTACGGCTTTCATTACGTTCACGACGAGGCGCGCGAGATCGGCCCGCGGCGCCGCGAGGGGGAGATTCACGCGGCCATCGAGTGGTCGACGCTGCCCGCGGAATTGCACGGTAAGCTTTCCATCGCCGGCCGGTTGGCGGCCGTACTGTCGCCGCATCTGACTGTCGAAGAAGCTTACTTGCTGGCCAAGTACGTTCGCGGCATCGATCCGCAGGCCGTGCTGGCCCTGGGACCGGTTCCTGTCGTCGGGAAAGACGAGCGATTCAAGAGCGGCTTCACCATCCGGGCCGAAAAGTGCCCGAACCGGCGCGGCGTCGAAGCGGTGATCCGCCACTTCAGCGACGAGAGCCTCGACTTCGAACAGTTCTTGAGCAGGCTCGACGGCGGCGAGATCCGCGGCGCCTGGGTCACCGGCGGCTACAAAGAGCCGATGTTCGACGCTTCGATGGCCGAGCGTTTCGCGGGGCTCGACTTGCTCGTCGTGCAAGATTTGTTCGCGTCGCCCTTGTGGCGGCAGGCCGATTACCAATTGCCCAGCGCCTCGTTCGCCGAGCGCGACGGCTCGTATGTGAACTTCGCCGACCGGCTGCAATCGGTGAAGTGGGCCATTCGTCCGCCGGCGGGCGTGTGGGCCGAAGGGCAAGTGTATTGGCGGCTCTTGAAGCGCCCGGGACTTTACAACGCCCGGCAAGCCTTGAACGAACTGGCGTCCGAGGCGACATATTTTGCAATGGCCGGCGGCGAGATCGCAGCGGACGGGGTCGATTTGAAGTTGAACCAATTGGCGGCAACGTAGGGCATCTTCGACAAATACAAACGACATGGAATTGTAGGGAACGCCCTCCGTGGCGTTCCGAGAAGCGCGTTTGAATTCCGAGTTTTGGAGCGGGGCACGGAACGCCACGGAGGGCGTTCCCTACAGAGTTAATTGAAATCCGTCGCACAAATATGACCGACCTAGAAACCACCGTCGTCGAGGCCCTGGTCAAGATCGCCTTGATGATCTTCGGCCTGATGACCGCGGCGGCTTACTTGGTGCTGCTCGAACGCTGGATGGCCGCCTGGGTGCAAGACCGCCTCGGCCCCAATCGCGTCGGCGTGCCGCTGACCAAGATCAAGTTGTTCGGCCTCGGCCAGCCGCTGGCCGACGGCTTGAAGTTCATCTTCAAGGAAGAGGTCACTCCCAAGCACGTCGATAAGTTCCTGTACACGCTGGCCCCGATCTCGATTCTCGCGGCGGCGCTGGCGATCTTCGCGGTGATTCCCGTCGGCAGCGTGCTGCCGGCCGATTCCGGAATCCCCGGCGTCGACAAGCAGATCGACCTGGTCGTGGCGCCGGGCTTCGACGCCGGCTTGATCTACGTCTTCGCCCTGAGCAGCATCGCCGTCTATGGCGTGATCCTCGGCGGCTGGGCCAGCAACAACAAATACAGCTTTCTGGGCGGATTGCGTTCCAGCGCCCAACTGATCGCCTACGAAATGCCGCTCGGCCTTGGGCTGCTGGGCGTCGTGCTGTACAACGGCTCGCTCGAACTGGAAACGATCATCAATTCGCAAGCCGCCAGCGGCGTGTGGAACATTTTTTTGCAGCCGCTCGGCTTCGTGGTCTTTTTGGTGGCGGCGTTCGCCGAAAGCGCCCGCTTGCCGTTCGATCTGCCCGAATGCGAGCAGGAACTGATCGGCGGCTATCACACCGAATATGCCGGCATGCGGCTCTTGATGTACCTGATCGCCGAATTCCTGCACATGGTCACGGTTTCGTTCTTGATCGTGATTCTGTTCTTCGGCGGCTGGCACCTGTGGGGCCTGACCGGCGCCGACAACAACGTCACCTGGACGACGGCGATCATTCGCGTGCTGGTGCTGATGGTCAAAGTGCTGGGCGTGATTTTGTTCTTCATGATGGCCCGCTGGAGCTGGCCGCGGTTTCGCTTCGACCAGTTGATGAGCTTGGCCTGGAAGGTGATGCTGCCGATGGGCCTGGTGAACCTGGTGGCCGTGGCGGTGCTGGCCGAGTACGGACATCGGGCGCCGATGGTCGTCGGCCTGGCCGGCATGTGGGCGGTGGCGATCGTGACCTGGATCGTCGGGGGCATTTTCGCCCCGCTGGCCACCGACAACCGGCCGCACGTGGGCTTCGATTCGCGACAGGTGACAAGCCGATGAACGCCGACGACCCCAATATCCGCTGGATCGAAGAGCCTTCGCTGGGCCTGTCCGGCAAGATGTATTTGCCGCTGTTCGTGCAGGGTTTGACCACCACCGCGCGGCACCTGTTCAGCCCCAAGGTGACTGTCAGCTTCCCCGAGGTGCGGCCGAAGGTAGGCAATCCGCTGATCTACCGCGGCGTGCATCGCTTGAACAAGGACGAGCAAGGCCGCGTGAAGTGCGTGGCCTGTTTCCTCTGCGCCACGGCTTGCCCGGCGCACTGCATCGACATCATCGGCGTCGAAAGCCCCTGGCCCGACCGGGAGAAATACCCCGAAAGTTTCGTGATCGACGAGCTGCGGTGCATCTTCTGCGGCATGTGCGAAGAGGCTTGCCCGGTCGACGCCATCGAGTTGACGAGCCTGCTCGACCTGACCGGCCGCAGCCGCGAAGAAATGATCTTCGACAAGGAAAAGCTGCTGAGCGTCTACGATCAGACGAAGGACGCCGAGCCGATGAAGTCAGCCTCGCTGGGAGGCACGGTATGACCTCGTTGCAGGCGATCGTCGCCGCTTCGGTTTTGCTCGGCGCCGGGCTGTGGCTGCTGCTGCCGCGCGGCGGTTCGACCGGCCGCGGCTTGGGCGCGTTGCTCGCCGCAATCGCCCTCGGCCTGTTCGCCTATGTCGTCGTGCGAATCGATCCCGAACACAAGATCGGCGACGCGGTGTTCCTGCTTTTGGCCGCGACGACGATCGTCTCGGCGATCGGCGCGGTGACCTTGCGCAGCCCGGTTTACTGCGCCATCTGGTTTGCGCTGACGCTGCTGGGCACGGCCGGCTTGTTTCTGTATCAAGGCGCGCAGTTTTTGGGCGTGGCTACCGTGGTCGTCTATGCCGGCGCGATCCTGGTGACGTTCTTGTTCGTGCTGATGCTCGCCCAGCCGAAGGGGCTGACCGCTTACGATCGCGTGAGCTGGGAAGGCATGCTCTCGGCCGCCACCGGCGCCGTGTTGGTCGGGCTATTGAGCGCGATCGTCTTCGCGCCGCCGCCGGTTGAGGGAGCGCCGAGCGGTTCGCTCGCCGGCGCCGCGGCCGGCCGCGTTTCAGCCGCCGATCGCGACGCCGAAATCTTGAGCCCGCAGCACATGGCCCATCTCGGCGGACAGCTTTTCAGCCGGCACCTGATCGCCGTCGAGGTGGCGGGCACGCTGCTGTTGGTCGCCTTGGTCGGCGCCGTGGCCATCGTCGCCCAAGGCAAGGCGGCGGCCGGCGCGGCCGCCTTGCAGGAGGGCCGCCAACATGGATGAAGTCCAATTGCTCGAGCGGTTTCTGATGGTCGGCGCCTTGCTGTTCGGCATCGGCCTGGTCGGGTTCCTCAGCCGGCGGAACATGATCGTGATGTTTCTGGCGGCCGAAATGATGTTGCAAGGCATCTCCGTGAGCCTGGTCGGCTGGGGCCGCTTTCACAACGACTGGGGCGGACAGATTCTGGTGATTTTCATTCTGGCGGTGGCCGCGTGCGAGGCCGCGATCGCACTGGCGCTGGTGTTGATGTTGTTCCATCGCAGCGGCAAGCTCGACGTCGCCGTCTGGCAATCGATCCGCGAGTCGAACCAGCCGAAGTTCGTCGATCAACAACTGCCCGAAGAGCCGGCCGCCGTCGAGCATTGGCCCGTGCTGCCGCAATCGGGCGTCGAGCCTGAACTGCCCGTCGAGGAGATGATTCACCGCAGCCATGTTTAACGCCGAAACATTGATGGTGCTCATCCCCGCGCTGCCGTTGGCGGCGACGTTGTTCGTCGGGCTGTTCGGCTTCGTGCTGCTCAAACAGCGCAGCCACATTCCGGTGATCGCCGCGTTGGTCGCATCGTTCGTGTTCAGCCTGTTTCTGCTCCGCGAGGTGACGCGCGAAACGGCGCGCGAAGAAGGCTACGCTTCGGTGGGCGTCGAAAAACTCGTCCGGCTTTGGACCTGGGCCGATATCGAAGACGCGTACCGGCAAGGCGAGGATGGCGAAGGCGTAGAGCGGCCCTTCGACATCGACGTCACGCTGCGGGCCGACCCGCTGACGGCGATCATGCTTTCGATGGTCACGTTCATCTCGACCTTGGTGGCGATCTACGCCGTCGGCTACATGCACGGCGATCCGGGCTATCCGCGGTTCTTCGCCTACGTTTCGCTGTTCGTATTCTCGATGACGATGCTGGTTTCGGTCAGCAACTTCGTGCTGCTGTACGTTTTCTGGGAAGCGGTCGGATTGTGCAGCTACCTGTTGATTGGCTACTGGTACGAAAAGCCCGAGGCGGCGGCGGCCGGCAAGAAGGCGTTTTTGGTCAATCGCGTGGGCGACTTCGGCTTCGCGCTGGGCTTGTTTCTGATCTGGACGACTTACGGCACGCTCAATTTTCACGACGTCGGCGCCGACGGGGCGCTGCTTTCGGCGGCGGCCGAGGCGAACGACGAAGTTGCGATTCGCGGCGTGCTCGGCCAGTCGCGGCTGCACGATCCGGCGAAGAGCTATGTCGGCGGCGGGGTCGGCTTGGCGATCTGTCTTTGCCTGCTGGCCGGGGCGTGCGGCAAAAGCGCCCAGTTCCCGCTGCACGTCTGGCTGCCCGACGCGATGGAAGGCCCGACGCCCGTCAGTGCGCTGATTCACGCGGCGACGATGGTCACGGCCGGGGTCTACATGTGTACGCGCTGCACGCCGTTGTTCGCGGCCTCGCCCGAGGCCCAGGCCGCGGTGGCGGTGGTTGGCGGCTTCACCGCGCTATTGGCCGGCTTGATCGCGCTGACGCAGAACGATCTCAAGCGCGTGATGGCGTATTCCACCGTCAGCCAGCTCGGGTACATGTTTCTCGCCGTCGGCACGGGGCTGTTGACAGGCATCGGCGCGGGGATGTTCCACCTATTCACGCACGCCTTCTTCAAGGCCCTGTTGTTCCTGGCCTCGGGCAGCGTGATGCACGCCATGGGCGGCAACTGCGACATGCTGCGGTTCAGCGGCTTGCGGCGGATCATGCCCTGGACGCACGGAACCTTTCTGGCCGGGGCGCTGGCCTTGTGCGGCGTGTTCCCCTTCGCCGGCTTCTACAGCAAGGACGCCATCCTGGCGGCCGTCCACGATCGCGGGCATCACGACTTCGTGCTGCTGGCCGGCTCGTCGCTGGAGTTTTCGCTGTACGAAACGCTTTACTATGCCGGAATGTTCACGGCCTTTTTGACGGCGATTTACACCTTTCGCGCCTTCTTCATGACCTTCTACGGCGACACCCGCGTTCCGCCCGAAGCCGGCCATCACGCCCACGAATCGCCGCCGTCGATGATCGGGCCGCTCGTAATCCTGGCCGGGTTCGCTTTGCTCGTCGGCATGGCGGCAAACTATTACGGCTTCGTCAACTTCTTGCACCACACGCCGTCGCTGGCCTTCAGCGGACTGCCCGCCGGCTCGCACGACGAGGCGGCGCACGCGCAAGTCGAGGGGCTGAGCACGATTCTGGCTCTCAGCGGGATCGGCATCGCGGCCTTCTTGTACTTGGGCGAGCGTCGCCAGTTGGAAAAACTCAGCCTTTGGATGCGGGCCGCCAAGCTCTATGAAGTCTCTTTCTACAAGCTCTCGTTCAACAAGTTTTTCATCGACCCAATCTACAACGCCCTAATCGTGGCGCCTCTGCGGTTGCTGGCCAATGCCTCGTACTGGTGCGACCAGAAGTTGGTCGACGGGCTGGTGAATTTCAGCGGCCGCATGCCGCGGCTGTTCGGCGCCATGCTGCGGCCGCTGCAAAACGGCCTGTTGCAGTTCTACGCGCTGGCGATGATGCTCGGGCTCGTCGTTTTGATCGGAACGCTTTTGATGTGGCCCGCGTCGTGATGAGAGTGAGGAGATAGGAGTGAAGAGTGAGGAGATAAGAGTCAGGAAATAGAACTACCCCCTCTCCCTCTGGGAGAGAGCCGGGGTGAGGGCGAACCGGAAACTCGTTGTCCAACCGCAACCCCCAATCCAAAGTCCCCAACCAACCCTTCCCATGCCGACCTTGCTGCTCTTGACCGTGTTCTTGCCCCTGGCGGGAGCCGCGTTGATTTGGATCCTGGCCGAAGCGGGCCAGTCGGTCGCGCGGTGGATCTCGCTGGCCGTATCGCTGGCGACGCTGGGCATGGCCGGCTGGCTAGTCGGCCGGTTTCCCGCCGAGGGGAGCGAGGTTTTCGAGGCCGCTTGGCTGGCGAATGTCTCGGGCATCGACGTCAATTTCAGCCTCGGCCTGGACGGCCTCAGCGTCTGGTTTTTCGGCTTAAGCGCGCTGCTGACTCTGACCTCGGTGCTGGTCAGTTGGGAAGCGATCTCCGATCGGGCGCCCGCCTTCTACTCGCTGCTGCTGCTGCTCGAATCGGGCATGCTCGGCGTGTTCGCCGCCCGCGACATCATCTTGTTCTACGTCTTCTTCGAGTTCACGCTGATCCCGCTGTTTTTCTTGATCGGCATCTGGGGCAGCGAAGACCGGCGCTACGCGGCGATCAAGTTTTTCTTGTTCACGCTGGCCGGCAGCATGCTGACCTTTCTTGGGGTGCTGGCGATCGTGATCTGGAATTCGTACCAGTCGCCCGACGGAGCGATGACGTTTTCGATTCCCGCGCTGGTCGAGAACCTGCGGGAGCATCCGATGGATTCGACCGTGCAACTGTGGATCTTCCTGGCCCTGTTCGCCGGCTTCGCGATCAAGGTGCCGCTGTTTCCGCTGCACACATGGCTGCCTCTGGCCCACACGCAGGCCCCGACGGCCGGCAGCGTGCTGCTGGCGGGCATTCTGTTGAAGATCGGCACGTATGGTTTTCTGCGGTTCAGCATTCCGCTGTTGCCCGACGCGACGGCCGTTTGCCTGCCGTGGCTGTTGTGGTTGTCGGTGATCGGCATCGTCTACGGCGCCTTGCTGGCCTTGGCGCAGAGCAACATCAAAAAGCTGATCGCCTATTCCAGCGTCAGCCACTTGGGATTTTGCATGCTCGGCATCTTCGCCTTGAACAAGCCGGGCCTGTACGGCGGCGTGTTGCAGTCGATCAACCACGGACTCTCGACCGGCGGCCTGTTCGCCATCATCGGCATGATCTACGAACGCTACCACACGCGCGAGATCGCCGACCTGGGCGGGCTGGCCAAGCGGTTGCCGCTGCTGGCCACGTTCATGATGCTGTTTGCGCTATCGAGCATCGGCCTGCCGGGCATGAACGGCTTCGCCGGCGAATTCCTGGTGCTGATTGGCATGTTCCAGCGCGGCTATGCCGAGGCGCCGGAGGTTTATTCCGCGCAATGGCTGGCGATCGCCATCGCGGCCGTTTCCGGAGTCGTGCTCGGCGCCTGGTACATGCTGTGGCTGGTCGAGCGGGTCTTTTTCCGCAAGCTGCGCGAACCGGTGCATCACGAGCACGACGCGCCGATTCGCGACATGTCGCTGCGCGAAGTGGCCGCCCTGGCGCCGCTGCTGGTGTTCGTGTTTTGGATCGGCCTGGCGCCGCAGCACTTCTTGCAGCCGATGAGCCAAGACTTGGACCAGATTTTGAACATCACCGCCGAGCCGCTGGCGAAGCTGTACAGCCCGTCCGTCGTTCGGCCCGTGGCAAGGCGAGCGGAGGGCGTTGGCCCCTTGGTCGTGATCGAATCGAGTGCGGGGCGCACCAGGGGGCTGACGCCCCCCGCTCGCCAATTTGCAGACAGTCCCGGAGGGGAATCGACGCGTGTCGACTGAAATCGTCTACGATCTGATTCCCGAGTTCGCGCTGATTCTCGTCGCGACGTTGATCTACGTCGTCGGCGCGTTCTTTCCGGCGCGGCGCGGGTGGGGTTGGATCGCGCTGGGCGCGATCGCCTTGGCCGGCGTGGTGCTGTTCGCCCAAGGCATGGCGACGGAGACCACCGGCGCCGCGGCCCCCGCCAGTTGGCAGGGCCCGCTGAAGGTCGACGCGGCGGGCCATATCGATGAGTTGGGGCAGTACATTCGCTGGCTGGCCTTGGTTGTCGGCGCGGCGCTCGTGCTGCTCTCGGCGCAGCCCGACAAGGGCGTGCAGGAGCCCGAGTTCATTGGCACGCTGCTGTTGGCGATCAGCGGGGCGATGCTCGTCGGCTCGGCGGGCGACCTGGTGCTGTTTTTCCTCGGCGTGGAGTTGATTTCGATTCCGACCTACGTGCTGCTGTATCTCGGCCGGCAAGACGCCGCCTCGCCGGAAGCGGCGGTCAAGTATTTCTTTTTGAGCATTCTCTCCTCAGCGCTCACGCTCTACGGCTTCAGCTTTTTGTACGGCGTCGGCCGCTCGACCGACCTGGTCGCGATCCAGAACGCCCTGGCCGCCGAGGCGGCCGATCCGACGGGCCTGCGAATGCTGGCCGCCGTGGCGATGGTTTTGATCTTCGCCGGCATGGGCTTCAAGGTGGCGGCGGCGCCGTTCCACTTTTACGCGCCCGACGTTTATCAAGGCACGACCAACGGCAACGCGGGCGTGCTGGCCGTGCTGCCGAAGATCGCCGGCTTCGTGGCGCTGGTGCGAATCACCGCCGTGGCCATGCCGGGCCTGGAAACGTTCGGCTGGCGGATCGCGCTGGTGCTGGCCGTGCTGACGATGACGGTCGGCAACGTGATCGCCCTGTGGCAAGACAACATCCGCCGGCTGCTTGCCTACTCGTCGATCGCCCATGCGGGCTACATGCTGATCGGTCTGGCCGTCGGCTTCGCCACGGTCGAATCGATCGACGACGCTTCGCGGCTCGACGGCGTCGGCGCCTTGCTGTTTTATCTGACCGTCTACGCCTTGGCGACCGCGGGCACGTTCGCGGCCTTGACGTATTTGGGCGGCGGAGGCCGGCAGATCGACGGCGTCGATGAGTTGGCCGGCTTGGCCCGCACGCACCCGACGACCGCGCTGTGCTTGGCGGTGTTCATGTTCAGCCTGGCCGGACTGCCGCCCCTGGCCGGCTTCTGGGGCAAGTATTCGCTGTTCTACACGGCCTTGAACGTCGATCGGGCGCCGGACGGCGACTCGTTGCTGCGGATGTGGTTCTTGTTTCTGGCGGTGGCCGGCGCGCTGAACGCGGCGATCGCCGCGGCGTACTACTTGCGAATCATCTCGGCAATGTACTTCCGCCCCTCGCTGGCTACGGCCCGAGGCGAAGGCGGGCTGGGGGCGGCAGTGGCCGCCTGCTGCTGCGCGTTGCTCGTGGTGTTGATCGGGGCGTTTCCTGGTCCGCTGATGGCCACGTCGGGCGGGGCCAGCCAGTCCTCGCGAGCGTCTCTCGTCGCGCCTGCCGCGGACGGCGCCGCGCGGCCATCTCCGCCGCGGAGCGTCGGAGCTACTGTTGTGCCGGCGAGCACCGCCCATGCCTTCCTCTCGCGCTAGCGCGAATTCTCTGGCGCGGTTGCTCGAAGCCGTCGCCTCGCCGTTGTACGTGGTCGACGATCAGCGCCGGATCATCTTTTGCAACCAGGCCCTTCGCGATTGGACGGGTTTGTCCGCGGAAGAATTGCTGGGCCAAGAGTGCCGCTACCACAGCGGCGAGGATGCGTCTGGCCCCTCGGCCGTCGCCGCCGCGCTGTGTCCTCCGCCCGAGACATTTCATGGCCGCGGCGCATCGGCCAACGTCACGCTGCCCCAACAAGAAATGGAACCTCCGCAGTCAAGCCTTGAACGACGAGCCGACTTCGTGCCGCTCGGTTCCGATCCGGCGACCGCCAACGGAGTGCTGGCAATCGTATCGGCAGCGGCCGGCCGCGAAGATGATCGGGCGAATTCCGACTCGACGCCGACCGAGTTGCACGCGCGGATCCAGCGGCAACGGCGGCGGCTGATGGTCCGTTACCACGTTGATCGGCTGTGGGGCGACAGCCCGGCCATGCGGCAGGTGCGGGCGCAAGTACTGCTCGCGGCGGCGGGCAAGGGAAGCGTGGCCGTGTTCGGCCCCGCGGGCAGCGGGCGCGAGCACGTGGCGCGGGCGATCCACTACGCCGCGGCGCCGGCCAAGGCCGGCCCCTTGGTTCCCTTGGCTTGTCCGCTGCTCGACAGCGAATTATTGCAAGCCACGCTGCGGGGCCTCGCCCGGGCGAAGTCGGCCGATCCGGCCCAGGCGCCGGCGCTGCTGCTCGGCGACGTCGATCAACTGCCGGCGCCGGCGCAACTTGAATTAGCACGATCGCTCGGCGGCGCGGCGCAGCCGTTTCGGCTGCTCTCGACGTCCCGCGAACCGCTGGCCGAGATCGCGGCGCGCGGCGAGTTTCGCCCTGACCTGGCGTGCCTGCTTAGCACGCTGTCGATCCGACTGCCGCCGCTCGTCGAACGTCTGGAAGACTTGCCGCTCGTGGCCCAGTGGTTCTTGGAGCAAGTCAATTCGCAAGGCGCCAAGCAAGTCGGCGGTTTCTCGCCCGAGGCGCTCGACCGGCTGGCGGGCTATCATTGGCCGGG
>DATNEC010000164.1:0-3397 GCA_035606815.1 Pirellulales bacterium | reverse complement strand
CTTCGTCTCGGGCACGCCGCTGTACATGGCGCCCGAGCAAGCGATGGGCGCCGAAGCCGATCAACGCTCCGATCTGTTCAGCCTGGGCGCCGTGTTGTACGAGATGTGCGCCGGCCAGCCGCCTTTCGCCGGCGACTCGGCGCTCGCGATCCTTCGGCAGATCGCCGATGAGAAGCACCGCCCGCTGCGCGAGGTGAACCCAGCCATTCCCGAATGGCTTGCGCACACCATCGATCGCCTGCTGGCCAAAAAGCCGGCCGATCGCATTCCTTCGGCCGCCCAACTGGCGGAGCTGTTCGATTTCGAGTGGGCGCTGATGAAGACGTCGTCGGAAGACGTGCCGACCGTCTGCCAGGTGGCGGCCAAGCGGCGCGCGACGCGGAACCGTTGGATTGCGGGCGCGGTAGGCGCCGTGTTCCTTTCGCTCGGACTGCTGGGCGGAAAATTCCTGGCAAATCGTCCTGCGCAGTCGAACGAACCGGTGTCCTCCGCGGAGCCTGTCGCCGTGCTAGGCGCCAATGCCGGCACGGTTTGGTCGGTCGCGTTCGATCCGGCGGGCACGACCGCGGCGATGGCCGTCGAAGACGGTTTGGTGCGTCTCTGGGATCTGTCGACCGAGACCATCACCTCGAAGTTCGAGGCGCATCGCGGCGTCGTCTGGGTCGCACGGTTCTCGCACGGCGGCGAACTGTTGGCGACCGCCGGAGACGACGGGCTGGTCAAGCTCTGGGATCCCGCTCAGGCGGCGGCCGTCAAGACCTTCGAGCATCCCAACGCCGTGCGCGGGCTGGCCCTGACGCACGACGACCGAACGCTGTTCGCCGGCGATCGCGGCGGCGGGCTGCGCGCCTGGTCGCTCGATGCGGATGAACCATTCCTCGAAGCGCAGCAACCGGGCGCCATCTACTCCGTGGCCCTTTCGCCGGACGACGCCACCTTGGCGACCGCCGGCAGCGAAAAGGTCGTGCGGCTGTGGAACGCCAAAACCCTCGCCCAAAAACTCACGTTGGACGGCCACGCCGGACAGGTTTACGCCATGTCCTTCAATCATGACGGCCGCAGGCTGGCCTCGGCCGGCTGGGATAAGACCGTGCGAATCTGGGACGTCGGCAGCGGCCAACTCGCCAAGTCGTGGGCGGGACACGACGGAGATATTTGGGCGGTCGCTTATTCGCCAGACGGGGCGAAGCTGGCGACCGGCGGCCACGACGGCGCCATCAAGCTCTGGAATGCCGAAACGGGCGAGTTGCTGGCCACTCTGCTGGGCCACAGGTTTCCCGTCCATACCCTCGCTTTCAATCGCGACGGAACTCGGCTGGCGTCCGGCGGACGCGACGGCGCCATGAGAATCTGGGCGATGGAGTAGCCGTGCGCCTAATGCTTCCGCGTCGAGCACGCGCCGGCGACCGCGCAACCGGTGGAGCAACTGTTGCATCCCTGTCCGGCGGCGCCTTCCGTCCCGCAGTCCGGCCCGCATCCGCGAGCAAGGGTGTCGGCGAAGGCCCGAAATTGGACCTGGGCGTCGTAGAGTTCGGCAAGCTCGCTGGTGACGGTTTGCAACTCGGGCGGCTGTTCGCCGAGGAAGTAAAAGACCAGCGTCCGCCCGTCGAACAGGTGCTCGACGTCCATCAGCGAGACGGAAAGCCGCAGTTCGTCGAGCCGTTTTTGGCATGCCTCGTAGGCCGCCTGGCGGTTTTTGCCGAGCCGGGCTTCGAGTAATTGGTCCTCGACGGTCATCCCGCGCAAAATCGGGCCATCCGCTTCAGCTTCGATTTCGCCGGCCGGCGGGGCCAAGACCTCTCCGATTTCCAAGCCTCGCTGCGTGCGAACGATCACCCGCGATCCGCGCGCATAGCGCGTGGAATCGACCGCGGAAAAACGGCCAACCTGCGCCAAGGCGCCGACGCGAACGAGGTGGGAACGTGCCATAGTCCTATTGTGCATTCATTCCGCAGGCCTGCCAAGAGCGAGGGAGAGAGTCCGCCGAGCCGGAAAGGCCCGAAGATCTTCACGGCCGCGGGAGCTTCGTCTTTTCCGGCGGAAAACGAATAAAATCTCCAAAGGTCAAGAATTTTCCTGGACCAGGCTCATCATCTTGTTAAAGTAAAAACGTACCGCCAGTCTGCATCGCGACCAGGTTCCTCTCGCTGGGCGGCGATGGCCGCGAGAGGCGGGGCATTCAGCGATGATCGCTTGCACTGACGGCGGAGAGCAAGCCATGAGCCGGCTGATTCAGGCCTCGTTGCGCAATCCGCACGCCGTGACGGTCGTCATGCTGACCATCGTCGTGCTGGGCGGCTTGTGCCTGCTGAAGATTCCCATCGACATCCTGCCGGTCTTCCGCAGCCCGGCCGTGCAGGTGCTTACCTTTTCCGGCGGCATGCCCGCCAGCAGTATTGAAAAGGACATCACCAACCGCATGGAGCGGTGGACCGGACAGGCGGCCGGCACGATACGGCAAGAGTCGCGGTCGATCGTCGGGGCCAGCATCATTCGCAACTATTACGCAAAGGACATCGACCCCAACGGCGCGCTGACGCAGGTCAACTCGCTGGCCTCGGCGGCGATTCCCAACCTGCCGCCGGGGACGCTGCCGCCGGTGATCCTGCCGTTCGATCCGAGCAGTACGGTCCCGGCCTGCCTGATCGCGCTCGACAGCGAGAAGCAGAACGAATCGATCCTTTACGACGTCGGCCGCTATGAAGTGCGCAACATGGTGATTGCCGTGCCCGGCGCCGTGGCGCCGGTCGTCTATGGCGGAAAAATCCGCGCGGTGATGGCCTACCTCGACCGCGTCAAGATGCAGGCCCGCAATCTGTCGGCGTTGGACGTCATGCAGGCGCTCGACAAGCAGAACATTTTCATGCCGACGGGCGACGCCAAGTTAGGCGACCGGGACTGCGCGATCGATTCCAATTCGATGTACTCCGCCGTGGAGCAGATGGGCGATATCCCCTTGAGGACGGAACATGGCAACGCCGCGTATCTCCGAGACGTGGCCCGGCCGAGCGATTCGAGTTTCATTCAGACGAACGTGGTCCGGATCAACGGGCGGCGCGAGGTCTATATTCCGGTGTATCGCCAACTGGGCTCGAGCACGCTGGGGCTGGTCGACGCCTTGAAACGCGAATTGCCGGAGATGGAGGCCCGGCTCAGCCGGCCGAACGTCGATTTGCACATGGTGATGGACCAGTCGATTTACGTGCGGCATTCGATCAAGAGCCTGCTCGAAGAGGGCGCGTTGGGCGCGATTCTGTGCTCGCTAGTCGTGCTGGGTTTCCTGGGCGAATGGCGGATGACCGTGATCGCCCTGCTGACCATTCCCATCGCGGTCATGGCCGCCATGATCGGTCTGTATTATACGGGCAACACGATCAACGTAATGACGCTATCGGGC
>DATNEC010000129.1:0-7670 GCA_035606815.1 Pirellulales bacterium | reverse complement strand
CATGGCGCGGCCTCGCCGGGACGGCTGATCGCTTCAGCCAAGTCGTGGCTCTGCCATCCGGGCGTCGATCGCACGGCCGAGCTGTTGCCTTGGCACGGCGCGGCCGACGTCGAGCGGCTCTCGCCGGTCGAAGCCAGCGGCCGCTACCTGGCCCACGTGCGCAAGGCGTGGGACTTTCGCTTTCCCGCGCACCCGCTGGCCGAGCAAGATGTCGTGCTGACGCTGCCGGCCTCGTTCGACGAAGTGGCCCGCGAGCTGACCGTCAAGGCGGCGAAGCTGGCCGGGCTGCCGCGAGTGGTGTTGATCGAAGAGCCGCAGGCTGCGTTTTACGCCTGGATTCATGCTCACGGCGACGATTGGGAGCGGCTTGTCCAGCCAGGCCAAAGAATTCTGGTCTGCGACATCGGCGGCGGCACTTCGGATTTCACGCTGATTCGCGTCCGCCCCGGCGAGGCGGGCGGCGATTCAGGCGACGGGGCAGGCGGTGGGGCAGCCACTGTGCAGTTCCATCGCGTAGCCGTCGGCGAACATTTGATCCTGGGCGGCGACAATCTTGATTTGGCCTTGGCCCATCACGTCGAACAAAAAATCGCTCGTGGCGGCAAGCTCGAACCGAGGCAATGGGCCGTGCTGGTCCGCAGTTGCCGACACGTCAAAGAGACGCTGCTGGGCGCCGAGGCGCCCGAGCGGCTGACGGTCAACCTGCCCGGCGCCGGATCGCGATTGATCGGCGGCGGCTTGCAGGTGGAAGTCGCGCGCGACGAAGTGAGGCAGTTGCTGCTCGACGGCTTTTGCCCGCGAGTCGCGCTCGACGAAAAGCCGGCGGCCCGTCGCAGTGGTTTCCAAGAATTCGGCCTGCCTTACGCTCCCGACGCCGCAATCACCAAGTATCTGGCCGCATTCCTCACCGCCCATCGACACGTCGCACTCGGCGACGAGCCGCAGCCAGCCGACGACCATGACCCGGCCCGGCCCGATCTGGTGCTGTTCAACGGCGGCTTGTTCGCCTCGCCCGTTTTGCGAGATCGATTGCTCGACGTGCTCGGTTCGTGGTTTGCGGGGCAAGGCGAAAGCAAGGAGCCGTGGACTCCGCACGTGCTCGCCAATCAACGGCTCGATTTGGCGGTGGCGCATGGCGCCGCGTATTACGGCATGGTCCGCCGCGGCCAGGGCGTGCGAATTTCGGCCGGTTTGGCGCGAACGTATTACATCGGCGCCGAATCGGCGGGGCGCAGCGAGCCGACGGCGGTTTGCCTGTTGCCCGCCGGCATCGAAGCGGGCCAGGAAGTCGATCTCGCCGAGCGGACCTTCGAGTTGCTGATTCGCCATCCGGTGGAATTCCCGCTGTACGTGTCGAGCACGCGGCTGACCGACAGGCCGGGCGAATTGCTGGCGGTCGATCCGGAGCAAATGACCGTGCTGCCGCCCATTCGCACGGTGCTCGAAGCCCGGAAGAAGGGCGAAAGCGAATCGCTGGCGGTCCATCTGCACGCCCGGCTGACCGAGATCGGCACGCTCGACTTATGGTGCAGCGAAGCGCAGGGCCCGCGAAGTTGGCGTTTGCAGTTCGACGTGCGGGCGGCGACCGAGACCGATCGCGAAGGGCACGCCGGCCGCGGCGAGACGGAAGGCCTGCTCGACGAGTCGCTCGCCGAGGACTGCCGCAAGCAGATCCAAGCCGTCTTCGCCCCGGCGTCGGCCGATGCGGCGGTCAAACCCGAATCGCTCGTCAAGCGGCTCGAAGAACGGACCGAACTGCGGCGCCGCGATTGGCCGATGTCGCTGTTGCGCAGCTTTTGGGAATCGCTCGTCGAATTCGAGCCGGGCCGCCGCCGCGTCGCCGAGCACGAGGCCCGCTGGTTGTACCTGCTCGGCTTCAGCCTGCGGCCCGGCTACGGGTTGGCGGTCGACGATTGGCGAGTGGCCCAAACCTGGCGGCTGTTGCAAGGCAAGCGCGCCCATCACACGCCCGCGTGCCGAGTCGAGTGGCTGATTCTCTGGCGGCGCATCGCCGGCGGGTTGGCCGCGGGGCAGCAGCGCGCCTTGGCCGAGCCGCTCGTGGCGCTCTTGCGGCCGGTGCTGGGACCGAACCGCGGCGGCAAATCGCGCAAGCCCGATTTCGCCGCCGGCTCGCACGAGGCCGCCGAAGTCTGGCGTCTCTTGGGTTCGCTCGAACTGCTTGGCGTGCCAGCCAAGATCGAATTGGCCGAGGCCCTGCTTTCGCTCTTGGGCCGCGAGAAGGTCGGCGCCGTCCGCGACGCCGGAATCTGGGCGCTTGGCCGGCTTGGCGCCCGCGTTCCGATGTACGGGCCGCTCAATACGGTCGTTCCGGCCGAACAGGTCGATCGCTGGCTTGGCTCGCTGTTCGATTCCAAGCTGTCGCCGGAGGCGTCGGCCTTTTCGGTCGTGCAGATGTCGCGGCGGACCGAGGACCGCTATCGCGATCTTTCCGAGTCGCGCCGCGAACGAGTGCTGGCCTGGCTCGATCGGCTCGACGTGCCGGCTCATTACCGCGAGTTGGTCGTCAAGGGGGGCCGATTGCGCGAAGAAGAGCAGGGACTGATGTTCGGCGAGAGCCTGCCGCGGGGACTGCGCGTCAGCGAGGCCGTCGCCGGCGCGGTCTGATTTTGGCTGGGCCGATGGAATTGCATCGATCGAGCGCGTAAGCTGGAGGCATCCAAGAGACTCCGCCCTGCGAGACCCGTCGATGTCCGAAGCTTCTGAAAATCCACAACCGGCTGCGTCCCCCGCTCCCGCCGGCCAGCCCGCTGCACCGCCATCGGCCGAAACGCTCAAAGCGGCGTTCAAGGCCTTCAAAAAACGGCTCAAGCTGACGCAGCTCGATTTCGAGTCGCGGATCGGCCGCAGCCCGATGAGCTCCGGCGGATCGTCGAAGATCGCCGGCATCGTGGCGCCCAACCAATACCCGCGCGAAGTTTGGGAAGAGTTGGTCAAACAAGGCAAGCTGAAACACGCCGGCCACGGAATGTACTCGCTTGTGCAGTAGCTCCGACACTCCGTGGCGGAGATTCGGTGGCCGCAGCGCCCGTCTCTTGCTCCCCGTCACGGACTGCCGGGGCTACGTGCGGCGTGTCGGCACTTCAACTTGGTTGCCGCGATTCGCCCGATCCGGTACAGTAAATAGACGCCCCCCGTCCGGCGTGCTTGATGCCTGCCCATCGACCGGATGAATTGACCCGCCTGCCAATTTCGCGGAACTTTGCCGATGACGCGTAGACGTTTTCAACGGCCTTGCGCAATCGCCGCGGTCTTCTGCACGATGACGGCGACCGCGCTCGCCCAGCCTGCCGCCGGCGCCAAGCCGCCGTCGTTCGAGTTCGACGCCCGGCCGGTCTTCAAAGCCTATTGCTTCGATTGCCACGGCGGCGGCGAAAAGCTCGAAGCCAATCTCGATCTGCGGCTCAAGCGGTTCGTCGCGAAGGGCGGCGACAGCGGGCCGGCCATCGTACCGGGCAATGCCGCCGGCAGCCTGCTCTTGGAGCGAATGAAATCGGGTGAGATGCCGCCGGTCGGAAAGAAAGTTCCGCCCGATAAGATTGCCCTGGTCGAACATTGGATCGCCGCCGGCGCCGCCGCCTTGCGCGATGAACCTGAGCAACTGCCGCCGGGCATCGACATCACGCCCGAGGAACGCGCCTTCTGGGCCTTTCAGCCGATCCAGCGCGTCGAGCCGCCGCAACTGCCAGAAGTCGTCGGCAGCGAATCTCAACTCGCCGCTCAGCCCCAGGCCGACATCGTGCGCACGCCGATCGACGCCTTTCTGCTGGCCAAGCTGCGAGAAAAGAACCTGCGATTCGCCGCCGACGCCGAACGGGGCACGCTGATTCGCCGCGTCGCGTTCGACCTGACCGGCTTGCCGCCGACCGAGCCGGAGATCGCCGGATTTCTGGCGGATACAAGCGAGCAGGCCTATGAAAAAATGCTCGACCGTTATCTCGCCTCGCCCCACTATGGCGAACGCTGGGCCAGGCACTGGCTCGACGTGGCGGGCTATGCCGATTCGGAAGGGGACGGAACGCAAGACACGCCGCGGGCCTACGCCTACAAGTACCGCGACTACGCGATCCGCTCGTTCAACGCCGACAAGCCGTTCGACCAGTTCGTTGTCGAGCAACTCGCCGGCGACGAGCTTGTGCCGCGGCCCTGGAGCAATCTGCCCCCCGAGCAAATCGAAAAGCTCGTGGCCACCGGCTTCTTGCGGACCGCGGCCGACCCGACCGCCAGCGGCGGCGACGTGGCGCTGAACGCCAATCAGGTCGTGGCCGACACGTTGAAGATCGTCGGCTCGTCGCTGCTGGGCCTCACGGTCGGCTGCGCCCAATGTCACGATCATCGCTACGATCCGATTCCGCAGTCGGACTATTTCCGGCTGCGGGCCGTGTTCGAGCCGGGGCTTGACCCCATGCACTGGCGGGCGCCGGCGCAGCGGCTCGTTTCGCTGTACACCGACGCCGACCGGGCCAAGGCCGCGGAGGTCGAAGCCGAAGCGCAAAAGTTGCAGGTCGATTACAACGCCAAGCAGACCAAATTCGTGGCCGAGGCGCTGGAGAAAGAGCTCGAAAAGTTCCCCGAGGACCAGCGCGGCGCGCTGCGCGACGCCTACAACGCGCCGGCCGACAAGCGGACCGAAGAGCAAAAGCAGTTGCTGGCGGCCAATCCGAAGGTGAACATCAATCCCGGCGTGTTGTATCAATACAACCAGAAGGCCGCCGACGAACTGAAGGCCGACCAGGCCAAGATCGCCGCCAAGCGGGCCGAGAAGCCGGCCGAAGACTTTGTGGCCGTGCTCGACGAGTCGCCGGGCGTGCTGCCGGAGACGCACCTTTTTTATCGCGGCGACTATCGCCAGCCCAAGCAAGCGGTCAAGCCGGGCGACTTGACGATCGCCGCGCCCGAAGGGCAGCGGCTGGAAATCGCCGAAAAAGATCCGCAAGCGCCCACCTCCGGCCGGCGGCTGGCGCTGGCCAAGCACCTGATGAGCGGCAAGCATCCGCTGGTCGGCCGCGTGCTGGTCAATCAGCTTTGGCTACACCATTTCGGCCGGGCCTTCGTCGATACGGCGGGCGATTTTGGGATGCTCGGCACGCGGCCGACGCATCCTGAGTTGCTCGATTGGCTGGCCGATGAATTCGCCCGCCAAGGCTGGCGGTTGAAGCAGATGCATAAGCTGCTGATGATGTCGACCGCCTACCGGCAATCGTCCTTGCCGCGGCAAGTTTCCTTGGCGGGGCAGGCGGCGGGGGTCGATCCGCGATCGCTTGACGCCGACAATGCCTATTACTGGCATTTCCCGGTGCGCCGATTGGAAGCCGAGATTCTTCGCGACCGCATGCTCGCCGCCAGCGGCAAGCTCGACCGCACGCCCTTCGGACCGGCCGTGCCGGTGGACGAAGATTTCGTCGGGCAAGTGGTGGTGAAGGACGACGCCCCGCGGCGCAGCGTTTATCTGCAAGCGCGGCGGACGAAGCCCGTCTCGTTCCTGACGGCCTTCGACGCTCCGGTGATGACCTTGAACTGCGAGCGCCGCGTTCCGAGCACCGGCGCGCCCCAGGCGCTGATGCTGATGAACAGCGACTTCGTACTCAAGCACGCCGGGTTTCTCGCAGCGCGCTTGCGAAGCGAGACGCCCGCGGATTACGCCTTCGCCTTGGCCCAGCCATTGTCGGCCAAATATCCGCGGCACGGCGAAAGCTGGCAATTCGGCTACGGCGCGTTCGCGGCCGAAGCGAACCGCGTGACGCAATTCGCGCCGCTGCCGCATTTCACCGGCTCGGCCTGGCAAGGGGGCGCGGCGCTGCCCGACGCACAACTCGGCTGGGTCATTTTGCATGCCGCCGGCGGCCATGCCGGCAACGACCAGCAGCACGCCACGATCCGCCGCTGGACGGCGCCGCAAGCGGGCTTCGTGGCCGTCGCCGGCAAACTGAACCACGGCTCGCAAAACGGCGACGGCGTCCGCGGCCGCATCGTTTCTGGCCGCCTGGGGCTGCAAGGCGAATGGGCCGTCAAGGGGAGCGAGACCGCGACCGATGCGGCGAAGATCGAAGTGCAGCCCGGCGACGCGCTCGATTTCGTCGTCGATTGCTTCGGCGACGTCAATTCCGATTCATTCGCATGGAGCGTGGAACTGACACTCTCCGACGCCCAGAACCAGTCCCTGGACCGCTGGAACTCGGCCGCCGATTTTCACGGTCCGCTCGGCGTTTCGCTGCCGCAGCAGATCGCCTACGCCTGGCAACTCGCCTACCAACGGCCCCCGACGGCCGAAGAATTGGAACTGGCCTGCCAGTTCGTCCACGAGCAAGTGACCTCGCTCCGCTCCAGCGGCGACAAAAGCGCGGATCGTGAACTGGTCGCACTCACCAGTCTTTGCCAGCAGTTGCTCAGCTCGAACGAGTTTTTGTATGTAGACTGAGCGTGTCTGTCAGAACGTTAGCCAAGACGAAGCAAGGAACCCGCGAATGCCGTCTCCATCCCGTCCTTTCATTCCGGATTCCACATTCCGCATTCCAAATTCCTCGCGCCGCCAATTCCTCTCGCAATCGGCCTTCGGCATCGGCTCGTTCGCATTGGCCCACCTGCTCGCACACGACCGACTGCTTGCCGAGACGCCGAGCAAGCCGGGCGAGAATCTGCCGCTCGACCTGAAGCCCAAGTCGCCGCATTTCGCTCCGAAGGCGACGGCGATGATCTCGCTGTTCATGCACGGCGGCCCGTCGCACGTCGATCTGCTCGATCCCAAGCCCGAACTGACGGCGATGAACTGCAAGGACTACGGCGGCGACGTGCATTACAGCTTCGTCAACCGGGCCAGCAAAAAGCTGTTCGGCACGCCCTGGAAGTTCGCCAAGCACGGCCAGTGCGGAACGGACGTGTCGGAACTGCTGCCGCACACGGCGGGCATCGTCGACGATATCTGCGTCGTCCGCTCGATGCACACGGGCCACAACGGCCACGAAGTTTCGATCCGCTTTTTTCACGGCGGCATCGCCGGCATCACCGGGCGGCCCACGATGGGCAGTTGGATCGTCTACGGCCTGGGGAGCGAATCGCAAAACCTGCCGGCCTACATGGTGCTCTCCGATCCCGGCGGGCACCCGGTCGACGGCACGCACAACTGGTCGAGCGGCTTCATGCCGCCCTTGTATCAAGGCACGGTGCTCCGCCCGCAAGAGCCGCGGATTTTGAACCTCGACCCGCCGCCGCAACTGCGCGGCAAGCTGCAACAGCAGAACCTGGCCTTGCTGGAAAAGCTGAATCGCCGGCATCTTGAGCTGCATCCCGGCGAGGCCGATCTGGAAACGCGGATCGCCAGCTACGAACTGGCCGCGGCGATGCAGACCGAGGCCAAAGACGCGCTCGACATTTCGCAAGAGCCGGAATACATCCACAAGCTGTACGGCCTCGACAAGGACGAGACTCGCGAATACGGCACGCGCTGTCTGATCGCGCGGCGATTGATTGAGCGCGGAGTGCGGTTCGTGCAGTTGTTTCTCGGCGGTCAGCCATGGGACAACCACACCGACATCCGCTCCGGCCTGTCGGCCATCTGCCGCCGCACCGATCAGCCGGCGGCGGCGCTCGTGACTGACCTCAAGCAGCGCGGCCTGCTCGATTCGACGATCGTCCATTGGGGCGGCGAAATCGGT
>DATNEC010000639.1:0-3969 GCA_035606815.1 Pirellulales bacterium | reverse complement strand
CTCTTCGACCGTCGGCAGCGTGCCGATGGCGTCGAAATACGCGCGGCGCACGAACGTGGCGTCGTCGCACAAGGGCGAGGGCGGAATGCCCAACTCGCGAAACTTCTTGGCGGCCAGCGCGTCGATGAAGTTGTTCTCGGTCCAGCCGGCCAGGTCGAAGTTGTCGGCATAGGGGACGACCACCGTGGCCACCTCGGCCTGGCCTTCGAAGCGCACCATCACGTTCGACTGGCCTTTGCCGACGACGCTGAAGCGGCCTTCCTGGGTGACCGTCACGACGCTGTCGTCGAGGCTGTCGAACTTCGACCAGCACGTGGCGTCGCGCGTCTTGCCGTCGGAGTAGGTCGCCAAGACCTGCAATTGCTGCGTCAGGCCGACGGCGCCGACGCGCCGCGAGGGGAAGACTTTGAGCGATTGCACCTTGGGCTCGTCGGCTTTGGGCCCCGGCGCCCCGCCTAACAGCCAACTCTTGAGCAACTCGTAGTCGGTCGAACCGATCGTCAGCCGCCGATTGCCGCCGTGCGGCACGGCCAGCGTCGGCTTTTGCAGGAACAAGCTTTGCTCGGGATCGAGCATGTTCACGCGCCGCGCCTGCCGGTCGCGGACGATCGCCTGAAAATCATCTTCCGGGGCGAAGCTGAACACCGAGAGCTTGAAGCCCCCCTTGCCGTATTGGCTGGCATGGCAGGCCCCGGCGTTGCAGCCGGCCTTGGTCAGCACGGCCAGCACTTGAGTTTTGAAGGCGATCGAGGGCTGAGGCGAAATGCCGGCGACTTGCACCGGCAGGTTGACCGTTTCGCCGTTGGCCGTCACGGCGATCGCGGCCTCGCCGTTGCCGGTCGCCAGCAAGAAACCGCTGCTCGTGACGGTCACGACTTGTGGATTCGACGAAGCGTAGGTCGCGGCGTGCGTGAGGTCGTTCGAGCGTTCGTTGATCGAGCCGTCGGCGGCCAACGCGGTCACGACCAACCGCGCACGCGCGTAGGCGCCTTCTAGGGCGATGGCCGGAGGCGAGACTTGAAACGTCGCGGCGCCGGCGTTCGACGCCGATGCGACGAAAGCCAGCCAGCAGCCCAAGGACGCGAAAAACCAACGCCAACGGCTTAGGCCAAATCGGGCGAGCGGCACGCAGCAGCCTCCGGCTTATGTTTTTTCGGCAACCAGCGAATCCGGCAGGGGATGCGCACGGGACTGGCCGCCGGGCGGGTGACAGATCAACCGCCTATTATGCAGCGGCGGCCCACCTTATGCCAAGCAGTTTTTTTGATTCGGTTGCAGGATATCGCTTAGATCTTGAATCCGATCATGTGGTCCGGCCGCCCTCGGCCGTGAATTGATTGCACATCTTAGTCCCGGCCCGAGGGCGGCCGGACCACATCAAACGCATCACCTGTTCTTGATTGGTCCCTGGGCGCCGATATAATCAAAGCGGCTCGAAAATCCCGCCTCTAAGCCATCCCGCCTCTTGGAGTAGCAGCCGATGCTCAGGTTTCTCGAGGGCGCTTCGCGCGATTGCGAAGGCCTGCATCGCCGCGATTTTTTGCAAGTCGGCGCGCTGGCCGGGTTGGGCCTCTCGCTGCCGACACTCTTGGCGGGGAAAAAGGCGATCGCCGCTCAGGCCGCCCCGGCCAAAGACGTCAACTGCATTCTCATCTGGACGCAAGGCGGCACCAGCCACCACGATACGTTCGATCCGAAGCCCGAGGCGCCCGCGAGCGTCAAGGGCGAGTATCAGACGATCGATACCGCGATCCCCGGCGTCAAGTTCACCGAGATCGTACCGCGGATGGCGAAGGAGCTGAATCGCTTCGCGATCATGCGGAGTTGGAACCCGCAAAACGCCGGGCATGGCGTGGCCGACCAGTACATGATGTCGGGCCAGGCGATCAACCCCGCGGTGGTCTATCCCTGCTACGGCTCGGTGATCGCGCATCAAAACGGCTTCAAGACCAAGATGCCGCCGTTCATGCAGCTTGGCGGCGCGGTCGATCACGCCACGTTCGGCGGCGGCACGGCGGGTTACTTAGGCCCCGAATTCAACGCCTTCGAATTGCTGGCCAACCCCAACGCCACGCCCTTTAACGTGCGCGACATCACGCCGCCGGCGGGCGTCGATGTGCCCCGGATCGAGCGACGCCGCAGCATGCTCGGCGCCATCGACAGCGTGCAGCGCAAGATCGACGCGCAACCGGCGGCCTATGCGGCGCTCGACGAACACTATCGCGCCGCGCTCAACATGATTACGGCGCCCGAGACCAAAAAGGCCTTCGACATCGACAGCGAAGAAGCGGCCCTGCGAGACCGCTATGGCCGGAATCCCTTCGGGCAAAGCTGTCTCTTGGCCCGGCGGCTGATCGAGTCGGGAGTGCGGTTCGTCACGGTTTCAGACGGCGGCTGGGACCATCACGCCGATTTGTTCAAGGGCATGAAGGGGAAGCTGCCGCCGCTGGATACTGCAATCCCCGAATTGCTGATCGATCTCGAACAGCGTGGACTGTTGGCCACGACGCTGGTGGTCTGGCTGACCGATTTCGGCCGCACGCCCAAGATCAATTCGGCCAGCGGGCGCGATCATTGGGCTAGTTCGGGCTTTATCATGATGGCCGGCGCCGGCGTGCCCGGCGGGTCGATCTTGGGCAAGACCGACGACGAAGGCGGCCGCCCGATCGACGACGAATATTTTACTCAGGACGTCGCCGCGACGATCTATACCAAGCTCGGCATCCCGCTCGACCTGATCACGTCGACCGCTGACGGCCGGCCGATCCGGCTGAACGAAGGCCGCGTGATCAAGGAGTGGATGTAGATGAGCGCGGAATTCGGAGCGAAGAGCAAAAACTAAGCGACGACTGGCGAGCGGGGGGCGTCAGCCCCCTGGTGAACCGCTGACCGATTCGGAATTCGGAGCGGGATCCGCTTGGCGGGTGCAGGTGGAACTCATAGCGCAACCAGGAAGCCAATCATGTTAAGCGTCCTGTCAGGAACGACTCGCGACTGCGAAGGCATCGGCCGAAGGTCTTTTTTGCAGATCGGCGCGCTGGCCGGCTTAGGCGTTTCGTTGCCCGATCTGCTGGCCCGCAAGCAGGCGCTGGCCGCCGAGGGCCGCCCCAGCCGCGACATCAACTGCATTTTGATCTGGACGCAAGGCGGCACGAGCCACCACGACACGTTCGACCCCAAGCACGAGGCGCCGGCGGCGGTTCGCGGGCCGTTCAACGTAATCGACACGCCGACCGCCGGTGTGAAGTTCACTGAAATCTTGCCGCGGATGGCCAAGGAGCAGGGTCGCTTCGGTTTGCTGCGAAGTTGGAACCCGCGCAACGGCAGCCACGGCACGGCCGACGCCTACGTGATGTCGGGCCATCCATTTACCCCGGCCGTGACCTATCCGTGCTTCGGCGCCGTGGTCAGCCGGGAGCTAGGCTTCAAGACGGCCATGCCGCCGTTCGTGCAGCTTGGTTCCAATATTGATCGGCGATTCGGCGGCGGTTCGCCCGGTTATTTGGGCTTGGAGCACGCGGCCTTCGAGCTGCTGGCCGATCCGAGCAAATCGCCCTTCGTCGTCCGCGACATCACCCCGCCCAAGACGACTGACGCGGCGCGGATCGACCGACGCCGCAGCATGCTGGCCGCCATCGACGCCGTGCAGCAGCGAGCCGAGACCCAGCCCGACGCCTATCGGGCGCTCGACGAATACTACCGCGCCGCATTCAACATGGTGACTTCGCCCGAGACGAAGCTGGCCTTCGATCTCGACGCGGAGGAGGGCGCCTTGCGCGACCGCTACGGCCGCACCAAGTTCGGCCAGAGCCTGCTGCTGGCCCGGCGGCTGATCGAAGGCGGCGTGCGGTTCGTGACTGTCACCGACGGCGGCTGGGACACGCACCAGAAGAATTTCGACTCGTTGAAGAACCGGCTGATTCCTCCGGTCGATCAGGCCCTTCCCGAATTGCTGATCGATTTGGAGCA
>DATNEC010000107.1:0-3326 GCA_035606815.1 Pirellulales bacterium | reverse complement strand
GCTCTTGGGCGGCAATTATCGCGACCGCATCAAACCCTACGCCTCGATGCTGTTCGAAGAGCCGGGCTTGCTCCGCGAAAAGCTGGCCGAGCAACTCGAGCGAGGCTTTCGAGCGATCAAGCTCGGTTGGCGCCCGTTCGGTCGCGTCAGCCGGCAATACGATGAACTGTTGGTCAAGACGGCCCGCGACACGGTCGGCGAGGCGGTCGAGATCATGGTCGATGCTGGCGGCAGCGAGCAGTTCTGGCCGCACGGCGTACACTGGGCCAAGGAAACGTCCAAAATGCTCGGCGAGTACGGCGTCGCATGGTTCGAAGAGGCGCTCAAACCCGACGATGTCGAAGGATACAGGGAGTTGAAGCAGGTTTCGCCCGTACTCATCGCCACGGGCGAGGTGCTCTCGCGGCGGCAGGCGTTTCAGCCTTTCATCACGGCCCGCGCGCTCGACATCATCCAGCCCGATCTGACCAAATGCGGGGGCTTAAGCGAAGGGCGGCGGCTTGGCTGGATGGCCTACGACCACGGCATTTTGCTGGTCCCTCACGGCTGGAACACGGCGGTCGGCGTGGCCGCCGATCTGGCGCTCACGGCCGCGCTGCCGGTCGCCCGTTGGGTCGAATATCAAACCGGCGTGCCTTACATCGAAGAGATCATTTCGCCCCCCTTCGCGCTCGACGCCGAAGGCATGCTCCGCGTGCCGACCGGCCCCGGACTGGGAATCACGCTGAATCCCGACGCGATTTCGCGGTACGCAAGTCCAGCGTCTTGATGGCCAAGCGGCTAGGGAATCGGCCCCTGGAGCAGGAAAAAGCGGACGGCTTCTTCTTCGAGCGTGGGCAGCGGCCGCACGCGAACCGTCGGAGAATGGACCGTCCCGGTCACGTCGAGATAGACCACTTGGTTCGACAGCAGTTGGTTCGCTTCCAGCAACAAGCCGACCGGAGGCGCGACCAGCGTCGAAAGCCTTGCGGCGACCAACAGCACCGCCGGCGTCGAGTTGATCTGGCCGGTATTCACCACGACGCTCAGGTTCAAACGCCCGGCGAGCGAAACGTTGCCTTGGGCGTAGATCTGCATGTTTTGGCTGTTGAGCGAAAGACGTTCGACGCGCACGACGCCGCGCGCCAACCGCGCCCGCAAATCGCCATTGCCGAACCGTCCCGACCCCGCAAGCCCTCCGGAAACATACGATTGCAACGTCTGTGCGAGAGGCAGAGAGGCGGGCGCCGTATCGCGCAACTTCGCTTTCAGTCTTCCGGTCAAATCTTTCAAAGAGCGGACGTTGCGGCCCGCGACCGTGAAATCGCCCGTCATCTTGCCGGCCCCATATTGGCTGGCGGTCGCCGAAGTGCGCAGCAATTGCTGGACGCTGACGTCGGTGAACTTGCCATGTCCGTCGATCGAGAGACCGCTGGCCGAAGTCACGCTCGCGCTGGCCGTGACATGCCCATGCGCCAACTGGGCCGTGGCATCGCGAACGCGGAGTTCGCCGCGCTGCGCGGCCGGATCGAAGGTTCCCTCCAAAGGAAGCCGAACGTCGTTGATAGAGATTCCATCAATCTCGGTTTCGCGGACCAAGGCGGCGCCGCTGAACCGCCACGCGCGGCCTTGTCCGACGAACGCCAGCAAGTTGAGATCGACCGCGCCCTTGGGGCGGACATCGCCGGGGAAGATCGCCGACAATCGGCCCAACTCGGCCCCATCCAAGAGAATGCGGAAGCTGCCGCGTCGGTTTCGCGCCAGATCGAACGCGCCGCTGGCGTGCAGCCGGCCGCCGGCGATCGAGCCGGTCAAAGTTTCGAGTCGGATCTGATCGTGCGCCATGACTACGGCGCCGGCGAGCCGATCGGCCCAGGCGACGCCATTGAATCTCAAGCCGTCGACGTCGAATTGGCCATTGCCTTGCAGCAGGCCGCTCGCGCCGTCGCTTTCATAGTCGAATCGCAGATCGACGGTCCCGGCCAGCGAATCGAGCGCGCCGCGCCGCCGCAGGATCTCTCCGAGCCGGCTAAGCTGCGCTCCTTGAAGCTGGACATGTCCCCGATTTACCCCTTCGCGGTTGGCCGCTCCTCGGTTGCCCCCTTCGCGCTGTTCCGCGCGGGGCGGCGACCAAGCGCCGGCGAGCTCCCATTGGCCTGAGAGCAGCTCGCCATCGGCCTTGTAGTCCAATTCTCCTCGTTGATAGTCGAGTCGAGCATGAAGGCGTCCGAGCCGAATCGAGTCGGCGTCGATCTCCGGCGCATCGAACGAAGCGTGCAACTCCCAATTTTCGAGCCGATCAAAACGGCCGGCGGGAACCGTGGCCTCCAGCTTGCCATCGGCTTTTCCCCGCAGCTTGACGCTCGTATGGCCCAAGTCGGAAAGCAGACGCCCGACGTCGAGCCCTTGTAGATCGAGCGCAGCCCGTCCGTCGCTCGCCGGAGCGAGGGGAACCTTGACGTTCCCTGCAATGCGCCCTTGGTAAAGTCGCGCTGCGATGTCGTCCAGCCGCAAACTTTGATCGTCGGCCGCGACGTTCAGGGCGGCCGAGTCAATCTTCGCGCCGGCGATATTCAGACCAGCGGCCGTGAGCTTGCCTTGTCCCGTCGCGCTCGGCGGATCAAGCGTTCCTTGCGCCTCGCCCGAGGCGTCGATTCGCCCGCTCAGCTCCATCTGCGGCCGCCAGTGGAGCGGCAAGTTTTGCAAGCGCGACAGGTCAAAACCCGCGAGATCGAATCGGGCGTGAAAGTCATAAGGCGCCGCAAACTGCAGCCGGCCCGAGCCGCTCAGCGTCGTGGCCCCGCGTTGGGCAGGCGCATCGGTCTCGATGGAGACCTTCGCCAATTCGGCCGCGCCATCTTTCAGCTTGCCGTCGAGAGCAACCCGTCGAACCCGCCAGCCGAACAAGCTCATGTCGGCGGCGGCGATCGACGCTTCGCCTTGCCATTTTGCCGGATCGCGAAAATCCTCGGCGCCCGATGTCAGCTTGATGCGGACTTGAGAGCGGCCGGCCGAGGCGCCCGGCGCCAATTGCAAATCGGCGAGCAGTCGGCCGAGTTGCACCTGCCGCCAATCGAGTTCGGCTTCCGCGGCGATGTGCTGCGCCAGCGGAATCGCCAAACTTCCTTGAAGCTCGCCTTGATAGAGATTTGCTTGCAGGCGGCTCAGACGAAATTGCCGGCCGTCCGCCGAGAAGTCGGCCGAGACCGAATCGATTTGCGCCTTGTCGACTCGCAAGGATTTGGCGATCAGCGCGCCTCGGCCGGTCAGTCGGGGCGGTTGCAAGCTGCCTTGGAACTCGGCCGAAACGCCTGTTCGTCCGGCGAGCCGCAGCGGCGGCCGCCATT
>DATNEC010000096.1:0-3083 GCA_035606815.1 Pirellulales bacterium | reverse complement strand
GCGCCGCGGGTTCCCAACAAGTTCGAGACCGCCGCCAAAGAGACGCTGCGGCGCATCTGGAGCTGGATCATCGTCGGCGAAGAGCACGTGCCGGCCGGCGTCTCGATGGAATACGCCGTCGCCAGCCAGTGGCTGCTGCGGATCGGCATCGTGATCCTCGTCGTGGGCATCGGGTTCTTTTTGAAATACTCCGTCGAGCACAGCCTGATCAACGAAGTCGGCCGCGTGGCCCTCTCGACGATCGCGGGCTTGGGGATGCTCGTCACCGGCACGCAACTGCTGGGGCGCCGATACCACGTCTTCGGCCAAGGCTTGTTGGGGGGCGGCCTGGCGACGCTCTACTTCTCCGTGTTCGCCGCCGCCAATTTCTATCAACTTATTGAAATGGCGCCGGCGTTCGCGCTGATGAGCGTCGTCACCGCGCTGGCCGGCGCCATCGCCGTGCGGTTCAACTCGATCTTGGTCGCCGTGCTCGGAATCATCGGCGGCTACGGCACGCCGATCATGCTCCCGACCGGCGTCGTGAATTTTCCAGGCCTGTTCGGCTACATGCTCGTGCTGGGCGTCGGCGTGCTGGTGCTCTGCTACTGGAAGAACTGGCCGCTCGTGAATTACCTGAGCTTCGCCGCGACCTATGGCTTGTTCTTTGCGGCGATGCAGGACTACGACGTCAGCCATTTTTGGGAGGTGGCGCCGTTCTTGATCGCCTTCTTCGTGCTCTTCTCGACGATGACCTTCTTGTACAAGATCGTCAACCGGGCGAAGTCGAACCTGCTCGACCTGCTGGCGCTGGTGGTCAACGCCGGCGTGTTCTACGCCGTTTCGTACCGCCTGATCGATCAGGCTTACGGCCGCCAGTGGGTCGCGGCGGCGACTCTCTCGCTGGCGGCCTTCTATACGGCCCACGTGTTTTACTTTCTCTGGCGGCGGCTGGTCGACCGCGAACTGCTGGTCAGCTTCATCGGCCTGGCCGCGTTCTTTCTGGCCGTAACGATGCCGCTGCTGCTGTCCAGCGAGTGGATCACCGTCAGTTGGGCCATTCAGGCGTTCGTTCTGTTGTGGGTCGCCGGAAAGCTGGGCAGCGAGTTCTTGCGGCAGGTCTGCTACGTGCTGTATGCGATCGTGCTGTTCCGCTTCGGCTTCGTCGATTTGCGGGGAGAGTTCCTGCGGGCGCCGTCGGCCGCCGAGTTGCCCTTGGCCGATTATCTGCGCCAGCTTGCCGAACGGATCGTGATGTTCGGCGTACCGATCGCATCGATCGGCGGGGCGTACCGATTGTTGACCCGGCAGAAGCTCGGCGACGCGAAGCTCGTCGGCCGCGAAAACGACGTGTCCGGCTGGCTTCGCGATGCCTGGGCGGTCCGCCTGGCCGCGGGCATCGCGCTGGGCATGTTGTTCGTGTACATGCACCTGGAATTGAATCGCACGCTCGGGTATCTGTATCAGCCAGTCAAGCTGCCCCTGCTCACGTTGCTCTGGCTGGCCATGTGCGGGCTGCTGCTTTACGAAACGTGCATCCGCGAAAGCCGCGCGCTCGTCGTGCTGCTGATGCTGTTCGTCGCCGGAGTGCTGGTCAAACTGTTCGGCTTCGATCTGCCCGGCTGGGCGCTCACGCACCGCATGGTCTACGGCGGCGAGTATTCTTTCCGAGACGCTGGGCTGCGGCTGGTCGATTTCGGGGCGATGATCGGCTTCTTTGCCGGCGGTTACGCGCTGCTGGTCGCGCGCACGCACGCGAAAAGCGCCGGCGTGTTCCTCGGCTTTTGCAGCCTGGCGATGCTGTTCATCTATCTCTCGCTGGAGGTCAACTCGTTCCTGTTCGCCTATATTGAAGGGCTGCGGCCCGGCGGCGTTTCGATATTGTGGTCGCTGTTCGCCTTGGGGTTGATCCTGCGGGGAATCGGCAAGAATATCCGCACGCTGCGATACCTGGGACTGGCGCTGTTCGCCGTCGTCGCCTGGAAGGTGTTCTTCGTCGATCTGTCGCGTCTCGACCAGTTTTATCGGATCGTCGCCTTCATTCTGCTCGGTATCCTGGTGCTCTGCGGATCGTTCGTCTACTTGAAATACCGTGAGACCTTCGCCACGAAGGAAGCGGCGGGCGAGGAGGACATCGCGCGATGAACAAGGCCATCTGCAAGGCGACGGGCGAGGCGCTGCGGTTCGCGTTCGTCGCCTGGGCCGCGGGGGGGCCCGCATTGGCCACCGAGCCGGCGTTTCAGTTCTCCAAGGAAATCGGGTCTCCCGCCTTGAAGCAAGAGGAACTGCTGGCCGTCCCGCTCGATTCCGACGTCTTCGCGGCCACGCAAGACGGGCTAGACGACTTGAGGTTGCTGGACGGAGAAGGAAAACCGGTTCCCTATTTACTGCGCAAGGCGCAGACGACCCGCGCGCGGCGCGTGCGGAAGACGTGGCCGGCGCGGAACTTCTCCGCCCGGCCGCTCGACGACGGCGGCCTGGAAATCACCGTCGAGCTTGACAAAGACGATCCGCACTCCAACGGGCTGACGCTTGTTTCGCCCTTGCGGAATTTCGAACAGCGCGTGCGGGTCGAGGCGTCGGCGGATGGGCGGGAATGGGAGCCGGCCGGAGACGAAACCGTGATCTTCGACTATTCTCGGTACATGGACGTTCGCCGCGACGGCGTCTCGTTTCCAGAAACCGGAAGGCGCCATTTCCGAATCGTCATCGACGACGTGACCGTCGAGCAAGAGTCGGAATTGCTGGCGCTCACCCGCCGGCTGCAAGGCGCCGAAGAAACGGAGCGCACCGAGAAGGTCGCGGTCGATCGCCGGCCGTTTCGCATCGAACGCGTCGATTTCTGGCGGGAAGTCGAACAGGAACAGGCCACAGGCGACGAAAAGGCGAAGTACCCCGTGACCGGCTACCGAGTCGAGCAAGACGCGGCAAAACATCAGACGATCGTTCGGCTCGATGCCCGGCGGCAGCCGCTGACGGCGCTGAGGCTGGAAACGCCCGATCGCAATTTCAGCCGGCACGCGGCCGTCGAAGCGGAAGAGGCGCGGGGCGTGAACAAGACGTGGCGGCGGATCGGGGAAGGAACCGTGTCGCGGATCGATTTC
>DATNEC010000074.1:0-8206 GCA_035606815.1 Pirellulales bacterium | reverse complement strand
GCTGCTCGGGCGACATATAAGCCAGGCTGCCGCCGAAGTAGGCCGCCGGAGTGGCGCCCTCGACCTTCGAGCTGAAGCTGATGTTGAAGTCGGCCAGCTTCGGGCTGCCGTCGGCCGTGATCAGCACGTTGGCGGGCTTCAGGTCGCGGTGCAGCACGCCGCGCCCGTGCGCATAATCGAGCGCGGAGGCCAGTCTGGCGCCCAACCAGCAGACGACCGCCGGCCAACTCCAGTCGGCCAGCCGCCGCCGCCAGGGAGAATCGGCCGGCGGCGATTCGCCGTGCGAGTACAAGGCCGCGTCGATGGCCCGAAACAAGATCTTGCCGCAGCGCAGCGGCGTCGAGGTTCCGCGGGCCTCGGCGACGACCGATTGCAACGTGCCGCCCGAGACGTATTGCATGTAGAGCAGGCGCAAGCCGCGTTCGGGCAGCAAACGCTGGTCGTAGACGCGCACGATGTGCGGATGGTCGAGCTGGGCCATCGTCTGCGGCTCGTTGCCCTGATCGGCCGAGGCCTTGAGCGCGACCAGGCGCTGCATCGAACGCTGCCGGGCCAGAAAGACGTCGGCGAACGCTCCTTTGCCCAGATGCACGAGCAACTCGAAGTCGTCGATGCTGTCGCCCGCCGCGAGCCGCTCCGGCGGCCGCGGGCCGACCAGCATGGCGGAGCGGCACGTGGCCTCATCCGCCCCCAGCAGGCGCCGCAATTCGTCCGCTTGCCGCGCGAACCGCTCGCAATACTCGGCCGCGCCGACCTGCTCGCCGGCCTGCTTGCGGACATAGAATTCTTCGTAGATCAGATCGCAAGGCAACCGGCCTTCGTCGTCCAGCTCGGGAAACGCGGCCAAATAATCTTCCAGGCGCAAGCGGGCGACGGGCCGCGAGCGGCGGAAGCCGAGATCCGCCTTGATGAGTTCGACCAGCGTCAGGCGACGCAGCTCCGGCGAGTTCGCGGGCAGAAAATCGCCGATCGACGGCGGCTCGCCGCCGGCGTCCCAGGCCGCGACGAACGCCTGCACGCGCTCGGCGACGATGCTCCAAGCTTCGGTGGCCGTATCCTGGTTCAAATCCATGCGGCCATTCTAGCGCGGCGATGGCTCGCGGCGGTAGGCCCAACCGTAGGACGGACCTCCAGGTCCGTCGTTGATTTGAACGGCGGCTTAAGTCTCGCGTGAGCAACCACGTGAACGCATCGATCCCCGGCGCTACTCCTGCGACGGACCTGGAGGTCCGTCTTACGGTCGCCCGACGATGGCCGATGTGTTACGATACAGTCGTCATGAGCAAACCGCCTTCGGTCCCCAGCCGCGACGAACTCCGCGATCGACTGCGCGGCTCCGGGCTGCGCAGCACGCTGGCGCGCATCGCCGTGCTCGAACAATTGGATTCGGCGCCCGGTCCCCTGAGCCATGCCGAACTGGCCGACGTGCTCGTCCCCCGGGGCTTCGACCGGGCCACGGTCTACCGCAACCTGATCGATCTGACCGAAGCCGGCCTCGTTTCGCGCGCCGAACTGGGCGACCATCTCTGGCGATTCGAAACGCGGCGCCCCGGCCGCGACCATGCCGCGCAGCATCCGCACTTCGTCTGCGTCGATTGCGGCGAGGTCTCGTGCCTGGGCGACATCAACGTCGACATCTCTCCTTCGCCCGGCAGCAAACGTTCGGTGATCGGCGAATTGACCGAAGTGCTGCTCAAAGGCCGCTGCGGAAGGTGCGTGTAGGGGAAGGTCGGCGAACATCCCATTACGGACGGACGCCGCGGCTTTCGGACGAATGTCAATTCGCCGCCACGCCATAAAAGGCCCGCGCGGCTAGGGCCGTGCGGTTGCGGACGAGGTCGGCGATGGCGTCGACTTCGGCGTCGGCCAGCGGGGCCACGAAGCTTTCGGCGGGTTGCCGGGCGACGGTGTAGATTTGCACCAGCTTGAGCGTTCCGCCCGCGGCGACGATCTCGTTCAGCCGATCGCAAAACGCCGCCAGTTCTTCGTCCGACGGCGCCTCGCCGCGAATCCGCATGAACAGCGCCTGAATCACCAGCGGGCGGACTTTCGCCGCCGCCGTGATGTTGTCGAGGATGCGCTGGAAAGGAATCGTCGTGCGTTCGACGAGTTGGTAATAGGCTTCCGTGCCGGCTTCGAGCTTGGCCCACATTTCGCCCTGGTTGGCATCGAGGATCGCCAGCCCGCGTTCGACCGCCGGGCGATGGAACATGCTGGCGTTGGTGATCAGCACCAGCTTGACGTCGTTCAGGCCGCGCTTGCGTTTTAGTTCGGCGCAGGCTGCGATGATCTCGTCGAAGTTGCGATAGGTCGTCGGCTCGCCGTCGCCCGAGAAAGCGATGTCGTTCAAACGTCGCAGGGCCGGCGGAGTCGCGGCGAAGTCTTCATGGCGGAACAATTCGCCCGACGTCACCATGCCGAGCATTTGCTCCAGTTCGGCCAGCAATTGCTCCGTGCCGACGAACCGCGTCTCGCTCTGCCGCACGCGATCGACCTGGCAATAGATGCAATCGAAGTTGCAGACCTTGTCGGGGTTCAGATTCACGCCGATCGAGATTCCGCCCGAGCGCCGGCTGAGGACCGGGTACACGAACCTGTTCGCCGCGAACAGCCGCGGATGGCTGCCGAACAACAGCAGCGAGGACGCGGGCTTGGCGGCGGGTTCGGTCATGGCCGTAGGTTATGCTTTAGCATAACAGAACCGGTCAGTTATGCTAAAGCATAACCTACGCGCTTAAAGTTTTTTGACGTCGGTGAACTCGTCGATCCGCACCGTGCTGAGCGTGCCGTCGTCGAGCTTCAGCTTGATCTCGTCGCTGAACACCTTGTCGTCGATGTTGCGGCGGAAGTGCAGCCCGTGCCGGCGCCGGCCGACGTGCTCGACCGTGCCGATGGTCGTCGTCGCCCAGGTCTTCAGGCCGACCTTGATCTCGTGGACCACCTCGATGCGGTCGCCGGGGACCAATTCATTCAGCAATTCGCGGGTCGTCGGTTCGTAGCTGGGCATGGCTCACACTTCCTTGGCGTTGATCCAACTCATCAGCCGCCGCAGCTTGCGCCCGACGTCTTCGATCAGATGGCTTCGCTCGCGGCGCCGGGTGGCCTTGAAAGCCGGGGCGTTGGCCTTGTTCTCCAAAATCCATTCGCGGGCGAACTGGCCGGTTTGAATTTCGTTCAAAATCTTCTTCATTTCGGCCTTGGTCGCGTCGGTCACGATCCGAGGGCCGCGGGTATAGTCGCCGAATTCGGCCGTGTTCGAGACGCTGTATCGCATGTAGTTCAAGCCGCCCTGATAAAAGAGATCGACGATCAGCTTCAACTCGTGCATGCACTCGAAATAGGCCATCTCGGGCTGATAGCCGGCTTCGACCAGCGTCTCGAAGCCCGCCTTGACCAGCGCGCTGACGCCGCCGCAAAGCACGACTTGTTCGCCGAACAAATCGGTCTCGGTCTCTTCGGCGAAAGTGGTTTCGATCACGCCGCCGCGCGTGCCGCCGATGCCCTTGGCATAGGCCAGACCCAGCCGCCGAGTCTCGTCCGAGGCGCCTTCGCTCAGCGCGATCAAGCAGGGCACGCCGCCCCCCTTCTCGAATTCGCTGCGGACCAGGTGGCCAGGGCCTTTCGGGGCGACCAGCAAGGCATCGACCCCCTTGGGCGGCGCCACCTGGCCGAAATGGACGTTGAAGCCGTGCGAGCACATCAGGATATTGCCCGGCTTGAGGTGCGGCTGCACGCTCTGGCGGTAAATGTCGCCCTGCACTTCGTCGGGCAGCAGCATGTTGATCAGATCGCCCTGCTCGGTCGCCTCCTCGGCCGAGACCGGCTTGAAGCCGTGGCTCACCGCCAGGTCGTAGTTGGCGCTGCCGGGCCGCTGACCGACGACCACCTTGCAGCCGCTATCGCGCAGGTTCTGGGCGTGGGCGTGGCCTTGCGAGACGTAGCCCAAGATGGCGATGGTTTTGCCCTTGAGCAGCGAAAGGTCGGCGTCTTTGTCGTAATAAATAGTGGCGGGCATGGTGATTCCAATGCGGGGTTCAAGAAGAAGGATTCGGCCAGACGGGCTCGCGAATTCGGCGCCGGCCTCGCCAAGCTTTATTTGGCCGCGGCTACTTCGCCGCGAACCATGGCAATTCGGCCGGTCCGCACCAGTTCCTTGATGCCGAAGGGCCGCATCAATTCGATAAAGGCCTCGATCTTGCGCTCGGGGCCGGAAATCTCGATCATCAGATCGTCGGGGCAGACGTCCAAGATCCGGCCGCGAAAGACCTCGACCAGCTCCTTGACCTCGCTGCGACTCGCGCCCGATGCGGCTTTCACTTTGAGCAGCATCAAATCACGTTCGACGAAGTTCTGCGAACTGATGTCGAAGACCTGGACGACGGTGACGATTTTCTCCAGTTGCTTGCCGACTTGCTCCAAGATGCCATCGTCGCCCACGACGACGAAGGTCATCCGCGACAACTGCGGATCTTCGGTCTCGCCGACCGCGAGGCTGTCGATATTGTAGCCGCGCGACGCCAACATTCCGGAGATATGCGCCAGCACTCCCGGGACGTTCTGCACCACGGCCGAAAGCACATGCCGCATATCCGACTCCAAGCACCAAAGAAACTCACATCGTAGCCGCCGGTCGCGGGGCGAACAAGGGCCGCTTAGTCCAAGCCCGGCGGGCGGCGCTCGTGCCAGTCGGTCAGTTCTTGGTAGGCGGCGGCGATCGCCAGCAGCCGGTTCTCTTCGAAGGCGCGGCCGACGAATTTCAGCCCGGTCGGCAGACCGCGCTCGCCGAAACCGTTGGGCACGCTGATGGCCGGAATGCCCGATGCGTTTTCGGCGCCGCCGCTGGTCTTGCCCGACCATTGTTGATGGTAGTCGCGGAAATTCACGGCGATCGGGCCGGCGACCGTCGAGAGGGCCGGCGCCGCCAAGGCGTCGAACGGGGCCAACAGAGCGTCGATCGCCTGCTGAATTTTGCGGCGGATGCGCTGGGCGTTGATGTAGTCCTTGGCGGGAATCGCCAACGACGCATGCGCGCCGATGCGGTCTTCCGGCGCGGTCATCTCCCAAATCCGTCCGTCCGCCACCAGCCCCTCGAACGCGGCGGCCATCTCGCAAGCGATGATCGTGCCGGCCACCGTGCCGTAGGGCAAGTCGGGCAGCTCGATTTCGGTGAACGTCGCGTGCGGCCGCAGCACGTCGAGTGAGGCTTCGAAGTTCGCCTTCACCTCGGGCTGAATCGCCTCAGTCGAGCCTTTCAAGATCGCCAAGCGGAAGGGAGGCCGTGGCGGCGCGGCGTCGGGATAGCGATACTCTCGCGGACTTGCCGAAGGATCGGCCGGGTCGGCGCCGGCGATGGCCGCCAGCACCAGCCCGCAATCGTCGGCGGTGCGGGCCAGCGGGCCGAGCTTGTCCATCGTCCAACTCAAGGCCATCGCCCCGTGCCGGCTGACGCGGCCGTAGGTCGGCCGCAACCCGCTGACGCCGCAATAGCCGGCCGGGGTCACGATCGAACCCCAGGTTTCCGAACCAATCGCGAAGGGGGCAATGCCGGCACCGATCGCCGAGCCGGGGCCGCTCGACGAGCCGCCGCTCCAGGCCTCGCGGTTCCAGGGGTTCAACCCCGGCCCGGTGAACGAGGCGTTGGCTTGCTCGTAGCCCAAGCCGCCCGCGATTTCGACCATCGACAACTTGGCGACCAATACGGCGCCGGCCTCGCGCAGCCGCCGCACGACGGTCGCGTCTTCGTCGATGAGTTGGTCCTTGAGCGGCGCGGCGCCCCAACTGGTCGGGATGCCCACCGTGGCCAAAAGATCTTTGGCGCCGTAGGGAATGCCGTGCAGCGGTCCGCGATCGACGCCGGCGGCCAACTCGCGGTCGGCTTCGGCGGCCTGCTTGAGCGCCAGTTCGCGAGTGACGGCGACGACGGCGTTCAGCGCTTTGCCGTGCCGCTCGCAGCGGTCGAGAAAGAACTCGGCCAACTGCACGGCCGAGAATTCCTTGGCGCGCAGCTTCCGCCCCAGCGCGCGAATCGAAAGCCAGGCCGTTTCCGTGGGCGGCAGCATCGTTCAGCCCTCGCCTCGCCAGGCGGCGAACGTCGGCGCCGGTTCGTCGGCGTTCGTAAGCGGAAAGCCGCTCAAGATCTTCGAGCGGCGCTGGTCCTCGGCGATCTGCTTTTGGATTTCGGCCCGCTGCGCGTCGTTGAGCGCGTGCGGATAGAGCTGCTGGATCAACAGCAGCGCGAGTTCGGCCGGCGCGCCGGATTGGTCCGCCGGCCGAGGTTCATTCGCGATTGTTCCCGAGGCAGCGATCGCAAGGGGGGCGGCGGCCAGCGAACCGGCGGCCAGTTGCTTGGCGAAGGCGCGGCGATTGACGACGGATCGAGACATTGCGGCGGCTCCCGGAGGGTGTGAAAATGGGACCGGTCTTTTGTGGGGTCGAAGAATTAGGGCCAGTATGAAACCGCGTCCGACGGCATGCAAGAACTGGCTTGGCGCCGAACAAGCTCGCCGCAACGCCGCGGGGCAAGACCGCTGGGAGGCGTTCGCCGGACACCGCGAGCAAATCGCTGCAAGGTTGCTCGCCTGCGCGTCCGCGCCCCCCGGCAAACTGTGCGTGCTCGGCGCCGGCAACTCGAACGATCTTGAATTGGGCGCGCTGGGCCGCGCCTTCGCGGAAGTACATTTGGTCGATATCGACGAAGAGGCGCTGGCGCGCGGCGTGGCGCGCCAAGCAGACGCCGATCCGCGGGCGGTGCGGCTGCATGGCGGGATCGATCTCACCGGTTGCTGGGACATGTTGGGCGACTGGTCTCCCGGCCGCCTGCCGGCGGACGAGCAGATTCAAGTCGCCGTCGAGCGCGCGATGGCGGCATCGCCGCCTGGGCTTGGCGGGCTGTTCGACGTCGCGGTTTCAACGTGCCTCGCTAGCCAGTTGATCGAAGGCGCCGTGCTGGCGCTCGGCCCGCAACATCCAAGAGTGCTGGAATTGATACTGGCCATTCGCACGGCGCATTTGCGCTTGCTCGCCGAGTTGCTCGTTGCCGGCGGCAAGGGGATCTTGATCGCCGATTTCGTCTCGTCCGAGACGTTGCCGGAGTTGCTCGCCCCGGCCGAGCCCGACTGGCCCGAGTTGCTGCAGCGCGTCGTGGCAAGCCGCAATTTTTTTCACGGTTTGAATCCCTTCGCGCTCGTGTCGCTGTTTCGCGGCGACCCGCTGCTCGCGCAAAGTACGACGGCGGCGGAAATCACCGGCTTTTGGCGCTGGCGCCAGGGAACCAAGACCTTTGCCGTGTGCGCGATCGGTTTTCGCCGCGCGGAATGAACCGAAAACGGGAAACGGAACACTAATCTTCGCTAATCAAACTTCTCTTCACTAATCAATCTTCAGCGACCAACGCCGCTTAGCGAAGATTAGCGCGAATTAGCGTTCTTGGTTACCTCTTCGCTTTAGAAAACCCTCGGGGGCGTTCGTCAGTTAGACCTTATTTTGCGAATCGCTCCAGCACATTGCGAGTGATTCGCTCGACGGCCGGGTCGTCGCCGGTCAGGCCATGGGCCCAGTCGGTCGTGCCGGCCGTGAAGACCGATCCGCCCCGCGTGTAGACGCCCATCACCGCGGCGCCTTGGGCCGGCGCGCCGTCCGGGTCGCGAGGGAAACGGTCGTACCACAGGGCGTCGTCCGCGTGCCAGCGAGCTGGGCACGTGCCGAGGATCGTGAACGTCTCGGGCGTGCCGTCGCGATAGGTGGGCGTCGGCAGGCCGTCCTTCATTTCGAATTCGCAGCCGTCGCACTCGTAGCCCACGATGGTGTTTTTCCCGCCAAAACTCTGGCCGGCCTTCAAGTCGGAGCCGGCGAACGCCCAATGCTGCGGCCGATGCACGGTGAACGCCGCCGCGCCGTCCATGTATTGCCCGTGGCTGCGGTGATAGCCCCCGTGCAGAAAGCCGACGCCGGTCAATTTGTTTTCCGGCCGCGCCACGAGATAGTGGCTCCACAGCGTCCCTAGCAAGCGGTGGTCGCCGCCGGGAAACAGCGGATCGAGATTGAACGCCTGTTTGTAAGACACGAGTGCTCGCCCTTCGTCCTCGCTGCGCACTTGCCAACAGCAGGTATTGCCGCTGAAAAAAGCTACGTTGCCCCCGTCGCCGATATAGGCTTCCAAGTGATCGCGCATCAAGCTCGACCAATACTCGTCGTGGCCGACGCTCAA
>DATNEC010000049.1:0-12736 GCA_035606815.1 Pirellulales bacterium | reverse complement strand
CACAAAAGCACAGGGGCAAATAGGACGGCCGCGGCGGCCATGATGCACGGATGAAGCACGGATGAGACGCGGCGTTCGCAGTCGGCCAATCGCCAGATCGCCCAATCCGTATTTCATCCGTGGCCCAAGCGAACCGGCGCTTGCCCCGGCCTCTTCTTTTCAATCGACCAGTTCCAGCCGGCGCAAGGAACGCCCCAACTGCTCCAGCGTGCGGGCGTGCAGCCGGCTCGCCCAGGCCTTGCTGATGCCCAGTCGTTGTCCGGCTTCCTGCAGCGTCAAGCCTTCGAAGTAGGTCGCGCGGATCAGTTCGGCCGATTGGGCGGGCAGTTCGGCGATCAACTCGTGCAGGATTTGGCGAGTTTCCCGGTCCATCGCCACGCCGGGCGGCGCCGGCGACGAATCGACGAGCGAAGGGTCCGCCTCCCCTTCGTCGTCTCGCGCGCTGGAAGCCAAATAGGCCACCGCCAGCCCGCTGACCAAGCCGCGGAACCAGCGGACGTCGTCTTCCACGCGCCGCTCGCCCGACTGCGCGGCATCGTTTTCGGCGGCCAGCAGCTCGTTGGCCCGCTGAGCGTAACGCAAACGAGCGTAGCGAGCGCGGCTGAACCACGACATTTTCGACAGTCCGTCGTAGATTGCGCCGCGGATGCGATAATACGCGTAGGTGCTGAACGCCCCGGTGCGCGAAGCGTCGAAGTCGCGGGCCGCTTCGGCCAGGCCAAGTTGTCCATAGGCGATCAGGTCTTCGGAGTCGACGTTCGAGGGCAGTCCGCGATGGATCTTCCAGGCCAAGGCGCGCACCAACCCCTGACATTCGGCGATCAGCTCGTGGGCGGTCTTGACCGGCGCGGTCATGGCTTGCTCTCGCGCAACTCAAGCCACAGCGTTTCGAGCCTCTCGCGAGTGACGGCGTCGTCGAACAGCGTTTGGGCGATTTCAGCGACCATCGCCCGGCGCGCCGCGGGCGGCGGCGCCAAGGCGCGCAATGATTTGCCTAGAATGGCCTCAATCAATTCTTCGAGCACGGGCTGGACGGACAAGACGTCCCCCGAATGCCGCCGGGCCACTTGCCGGAGCGCGTCGAGTTCCTCTGCCGGAAGCGAGTTGACCTCGCCCGTCGCGAACGAAGTCGAGGCCAGCACTTGTTCCAGCAGGCGCGATTCTTCCGACGCTGGCGGATCTCCTTCGACCTGTCGGGCGGGCCGCCGATCCGGATCGCGGCCGCCCTGTGAGCCAGATGCCGACGCCATGCGGGTGATCTCCGGTGTTTTAGCTCGCGTTGCGAAACAGCAGCACGACCAGCGCCAACAGCGCGGCGTCGAGAGCGAAGCCGGCGTAGGCGATCCGCCGAAACCAGACGTCCTCGCGCACGATGGCGGGCGACCATTCCAACTCTTCTTGCTCCTCGAGCAAGCGCTCGAAGACGCTTTGCACGAACGCCTGGGTCGCCTCGGTCCCCCCGGTCCCCGCGAAATAGCAGCCGCCGAACAGCAGCGGCTGGCCGCGAGAACTCCGCTCGGGATCGTGGGCGAAGCCTTCGACCAGGATGCCGTCGAGCCTCGACTGGAAGTCGCGGCGAATCTTGCCCAGCAGTGAATACAGCTTGCGGTTGCCCGGCGATTTTTCCGCTCCGGTCAGCGATTCGCGTTCGCGGAACAACTCGTAGATGAACAACTCGAAGGCGCCGCAGGCGTGGGTGCAAAGCGCCCCCAATTGCTCGGGCGAGGCCTGGTCCCAGACTTTGAAGCCCTTGCCGAAGCGCTGCAAGCGCGCCCGCTCGGCGCCCACGCGGCGAATCAGCTCGCGGAACCCGCTCTCGCGCTCCATGCCGCTGACTAGCGCGGTGACGGGGAACCGCAGCCGGAACGTCTGGGCCAGCGTCGTCAGGTCCGACTGCACGGCCTTTTGCACCTCGAGCGCCTCCAGGCGTCCCCATTGGATGACGTTGTAAGGCAGCAGCGTCAGCGCTCCGTTGATCGGGCAAAACGGCTGGCGAGCGCGTCGGACCAGGCGGCACAGATAACGCAGCCGCTGCGGCTGGGCCTCGAACTCCTCGCGCGGCAGGCGAATATGCTTCTTTTCGATCTCCACTTCCGCCGCCGCGGCGCCCGCGGCGCCGTCGCCCTGGTTCGGCAAGATCATCGTGCCGCGAAAATCGGTTCTAGCCGCCGGCGCGGACTGGGCTGGAGACGGCTTGACCATCGTCGAGCGGAGATCGACGGGGCTGATGTCGAGCGTGCCGCCGTGCGGATTGAAGCCGGCTGCGGGGGCCGGCGCCAGTTGTTGTTTTTTCTCGTCTTCGACGATCGCTTCGCCAAGCGAGGCCACTTTGCTCAAGCAGCCGACGTCGCTGGCCACCAGATAAACCGCCTCGGCCGTGGCGTACCAGTGCAGGGCCGCCGCGCCCTGCGGAAATTGCCGCACGGTGAGGCTCAGCCGCGAGGCGTCGAACAACGCCCGTTCCTGGAACTCTCCCGACGAGCCGAGCACCAAGAACAACGGCAACTGCGACAGGTCGAGGCCGTTGCGCTCCAGTTCGGCGAGTCCGGCGTTCCAAGCGCGGTCGATATCCTCGAAGGCCGACGTTTCGCCTTCCAGCCATAATTTCAGGGCCTGATAGGTGACGACCGGAATGACCATCACCAGCACGATCACGACCGGCAGACCGCGCGCCAGCACGGAAGGCACCTGGTCCGGCTTGTGCCACACGACCCAGTAGGTGGCGACGGTGCAGACAATGAGAAACATCGCCATCAAGATCGCGATGCGGGCGGCCAGCGAAAGGCCCAACAACTTGCGCGGCGTGGCGATCAACTGCTGCGGCGAAGTGAACAGCAACCGCAGGGGCGTGAACAAGACTTGGAAAAACTGCTGCAAGTATTGCATTCGCGTTACCGGCCGTTTGTCCGCGCTACGAGTTGGAAAGCATGAAAATCGCCACTGCCAAGGCGCCCAGCACCGCCGCCAGCATGGATGAACTGATGAGCAACGCCTGGCCGTTCAAAGGCGGAGCGCCCGGCCCCATCGGACCGCCGCCGACGATCGGCGGCCGCGGCGACAATTGAATCGCCATCGAGACCTGGGCCGCCCATTTTTCGATCGTGGGCGGCAGCTCGAAACGTTCGGCGTCCTGCTGCGCCACCCACGAATCGGCGTAAAGTCCGCGGAAGCCCAGCACGACGCATAGGTAATAGACTTCCAGCGCGTTGCGATAACCGATCGAGTGCGCCTCCTTGGCGCGCTCGTAAAACTGATGAAAGCGATCGCGAGTGCTAAACAGCTCTTGCTCCAGCACGTTGTTCTTCCACCAGTCGCTTCCTTCCCAGGAAGGGTCCAGCAGCATTTCGTCGATCCACGCGACCAAGGCGTATTTGGCCAACTTCCACTCGGGCGATTGGCCGATTTTGGCTTCCGCCTGGTCCATCAATCCGCGAATGTGCGCGCGCTCGTCCTGCGGCGAAGGCTGCTCGCCTTGGGCGATTCGTTCCTGCAAGCGAAGCACTCGCAGGAAAACGGTATCGACGGGCTTGGCGAATTCAGGCGTCATGGTTAGATGCTTGTTACGTCACCAGCGGGACCGCGAACAAAGCGAACTGCAAGCCGATGCGCTTGCCTCGATAGTTGACGATCAGCGTCCGCTCTTCGCTGGGATCGTTTCGATTCACGACCAAGGAGTCGCGGAACCGCATGGCGAGGGTCTGCGTCGACTGCACGTCGCGCCACGCCGCGTTTTGCCGGGTCACCTCGTAATAAATCCAGCCTCGGCCCGGCAAGGCGCGCGGCGTGCGATCGAGGGGCAGCAATTGCAGCCCCTCCATCCCGCGCTCGAAAATCTGCTCGACCTGGTTCTTGCTGCCCAGCTTCCAGTCGAGTTGCCCGCGCGACAGCAACTCGCGGCATTCGGCGTCGGAAAGCTCGCCGGTCGGGGCGCCGACGTACCATTGCCAATCGGGGTTGAGCCAGATCGGCTCCAACGAGACTTGCATGCCGAGACCGGCGCGGACGAAAAATCGCTGCTGATAGCTTTGTTCGCGGATCGCGTGCAGCAGCTTGTCGATTTGGTCCTTGACCCAGCGGAAGATCTTCGCCAGATCGTCGTGGTCGTAACGCGGCACTTCCGGCGCGCGCCGCTCTTCGCCGAAGATCGACAGCTTGCCGACCAGGCGGCACAACTCGGTATAAGCCGCGAACGGATGCACCCCCGCGGCAAAGGCCAGCACTCCGAGCGTGGCGTAGGCCTCGTTGAGCTGCGAGAGCATCATCACGCGGTCCAAGTCGCCCGGCTCTTGGCTGGCCAGCGTGATGCCGCGGTTCAGCACCTGATCGCCGAGCACTTGCAGCTTGGCGCCCACCATGTCGTAGATCGCCCGCACGATGTCGCGCCCCAAGGGCGGCCAGGCGTCGATCGCCAGCAGTGGCGGTATATAGGCCGGGCTGACCTGCGGAGTGGCGTCGTTCATGCCAGCCCGCTCGATGTCGGCGATGGGCAGCAACTCGTAACCGGAAAGATCTTGCGTCGAGAGCAGCAGCCGCACGTTCAGCGTGCGGAACAAGACCTCCTGGTCGTTGCCGCCGCGGCTTTCATCCTGCAGCGTCGTCTGGTTCTCGCGGTAACGGTGCAGTTCGTGGTCGGCGCCGTTGGTCGCCACGGCGACGTTGGGGGCGCCCAGTTTCAATTTGGGAACGCCCAGGAAGACGCGGACCTTGGACTGCGCCTCAAAGGCTTGCTGCAAAGGAATCCCGAGGGGCGAAAGCGCTTTGTCCACGCCTTCCAGCGACGACTTGAGTTCGACCCGGTCGGGTTCCTGCCCGAGCCCGAGCGAAACCAACGTGCCGTCTTTCATCCGCGCCAGACAGGAATTCACCTGAAACTGGAAGTTCAGCAGTCCTTCCCTGCTGTATTCGAGTTGCCGGACGCCATAATCATACTGATGGTCCAGATGCTCCGAGGCCTGGATCAGCTCGCTCCAATAGCGATCGGCGGCCTGGAAATGGTGCGGCCGCAGGAACATGCCTTCAGACCAGTGGACGGGCAGGTTACGCATCGAGATCCATTGGCGCCGCGAAACAACGAGCGTCCGGGCGCAACACAGCGCCTGGAACCAAGCCGCCCTGTATGGTAATGCACAGGGAGTCGGCTTCCCAGAGGCAGTTAGAAAGAGAATGGCCGGGTGCGGCAATCGCCGGTTGCACCGGAGGATTCTAAGGATTATATCAGGAGGAACGATGCCGACTCGGCTTCGCGGTGGCTGGTACAAAGGATCGCCCCATGTCCCCGGCGCGTGAAGTTTCCGACCTTTCTCGGCGGTCCTGGAAGGGCGCCCCGGCGACCGTCGATCCGCGCGCCGGTCGTCGCGCGCGGCGGATCGCATGGACGATCGTCGGGGTGCTGCTGTTGGGCGGCTTTGGCTGGCTGCTGCTCCGCAGCTTCAGGCCCGACGCCGAGGTGCATGCGGTCTACATCGCCATCGGCGACTACGACGCGCTAAAGGCGCCCCCTCTGGCCTTCGCCGACGACACCGCCGCCGAATTCCAGGCTTTGCAAGTGCGGCGACTGGCCGGTCTCACGCATCCGGCGGATGTCAAAACCGGCGCCGCCCTGGGTTCGTTCTTGGAACAAGACCTGCCGCGCCTGGCGACTCGCCCCGACCAGGACGTGCTGATCGTTTACCTGGCCGCTCATGGAGTTTCGGAGAGTAAGGCGGACGGCGGCGCCGAGGCTTGGCTTCTGTGCAGCAACTATGACCCGCGGACCAAGAGCGGCATGTACCGGCTCGATGACTTGCTAGCAGCCCTGCAAGCTTGCCCGGCACATACCAAGTTGTTGCTGCTCGACGCCGGCTCGGTTGAAACGGATCTCGCGCTGGGCATGGTGATCAATGAATTTCCGGACCTGCTGCGAGAAAAAGTCGCCGCGCTGGCCGATCCCAAGCTCTGGGTGCTCGCTTCGCACGACACATTCGAGCGCTCGCACGCCGCCTACGCGGATCGTCGCGGCGTGTTCGGCTGCTTCGCCGCGCGCGGCTTGGCGGGCGACGCCGATCGCGACGCCAATGGCGTCGATATTCGGGAACTGTTCGAATACGTCCGCGATCATGTCGCCCGCTACGTCTGGCAAGCCAGCGCTCAGGAAGCGACGCAAACGCCTTTTTTGATCGCCGCGGGAGATCAAAGCTCGGCCGCGAACTTGTCGCTGGCCGGCCAACGGCCCCTGACGCCGTTTCGCGCGCCGGCGGCCCCCGAGCCTGCGAAAATCGAACCGCAGCCTGCCAAGAGCGCCGTCCGGCATTTGCCTGGCCTTCGCGGCGGCATGTTGGCGTTGGCCCAGGCCACTCCGGCGCCGGCGCAACCGCCGGCCGCCGCAGCGCCTGCGGAAGCCGCCGCGCCAAAATCGGCGCCGCCGCCGGCGGGCGGCGAACCCCCGCCTCAGGCCAATCCTGCAAATCCTTCGTCTTCGGCCGCCGAACCCGACGGCGGAACTGCCAAACCGGCGAATCCTGCCGATGGCGCCGCCAATCCGCCGGGCGTTCCCGCTGCGAAAACAAATGCCGCCGAAACGAAGCAGCCAAGTCAGCCGGCGGACGCGGCTGCGCCGCCGCCGGCAAAGAAAGCCGCCGAGCCGCCGGCAGCGCCGGGCTTCGAAGATTTGTTGCGAGAACAGTGGCTGAAAGTCGAATCCCTCGGCGACCGCAAGACCGATCGTTGGACGCCGGTCGACTTCGCGCCCCATTTGTGGCTGCAAAACCTGGAACTGCTGAAGGACTACGAACTGCGCTGGGAACGAGGTGCCCGTTCGTCGCCCCTGGCGGCGCAGCGGCAATTGGCGGCGGCTTGGGACGACGCCGAATGGAGCGACAAACGGCGGCGATTCGAAACAAGCATCGCCCGGGACCGTTTGGAGCAGCACGTCGACTTAACGGCCGCCGTGCAACAGCGCAACGACCTCTGCTTTCGCCTCTGTTTTTACGTTCCTTGGGCCGCCGGCGCCGGCGAGGCCGCGTCGAACGACGTTGCGGCGCTACTGGAAACGCTGGCGGAGATGATGCACCAGTTGCGAGATCCGCCTGCCGAGCGCAGCGCGACGGCCGAAGCTGCGGGGGCGCAAGAATGGCTCGCCAAGTTGCGAGAACTGCACGACCTGCTCCAACGCCGCGTGGAAGTCCTCGAGCGGCGCTGCCAGGACGCCGTCAAAGCCGCGATTGCGGATCCGCTCGGCAATCCAGTGCAAATCGAGCCGCTGCTGGCGCTGCCTTGGATCGCCGCCGCCGACCGCGCCGAGTTGATCGACCGCTTGCGACGCTCGCTGCCGCTGGCCGACGCCGACGAACAAGCTCCGGCCGGCGATCGGACGCCGGCGCAATCGAGGTCGCGCGCGCGAGCGCTTCAGCGGGCCGAGTTGGAGTGGCGGCGATTGCATCTGGCCGAAGCGCCCTCAAACGACGAGACGGGCGCCGCGGCGGAGCGGCGCCGGATGCCGGTTCCCTCAACTTCGTCCGGCGTCGCGGCCGCTCGCCAGATGGGTGCGGAGTTGGCCAGGACGGATCGCAATCTGTTCGAGGCGATCGTCGAGGCGCCCCAGGACGGCAGCTCGCAGCGCGCGCTCCGCGCCGTTGAAGATCGGCTGCGGTTGGTCGACGTCCGCAGCGTTCAACGGCTCGATACCACGCTGAACGTCGAAGGCGTCGATCCGCCGATCGATTGTCCCTTCCCGGATCTTGGCATCGCCTGGGAACTCAAGTTGGCGGCGGTCAAGCCGGCGTCGCCGAGCGAAGCGGCGCGGGCCGATGAAGCGGCGCTCAGGGCGGAAGCGCCGACGACGCTCGAATGGCGGCTTGAGGCCTCGCCGCCGGCGCGGGCGACAGCGCGCTGGTCGTTGGAGTACGATCGCGCGAAACTGCAAATCGACTCTCCGACCAGCGGCGAAATCGAATTGGCGGCGAACCGCAACGAAATGGGGCTGCCGTTCTCGGTGCAGGCCCGGATCGAGACGGGGGAGTCGACGACCTTGACCTTGCGAGTCGAGGTCAACGATCAGTCGGTCGAGAAAGAACTGACCGCACGCCTGCCGAGTCTTGGGCCGGTCGAACTCGTCGTCGGCGAACCGGCGGGACTCGCGGGTCTTTGGGAAAGGTTCGACGACCGCCGTCCCGCGAAGATCGTGCTGCATCCGTTGGCTTCAGGCCGGACGAACTTTCACTTGTCGTTGCGCAATCCCGCGCGGCGCGAACGAAAGGTCAAGTATCGCTTATTGGCCTTGGATCGCGCCGGCGTCGCCGGGCCGCTCGAGGAGTCTTGGCCCCTGACGCCCCGGGGCGAATTGTCGCCGGGATTCAAGCCGCTGTTTCCCGCGCCGCAACTGCTGACGATTCCCGCGGAGAAGACGATTCCGCTCCCCTTGCCCGCGGCTTCGGCGCCCGCCCCCGCGGGGCCGGCGGCGCCGGACAAGTCGCCCCCCGCGCCCAAGGAAAATCCTTCGATCGCCGACGGGCTGATTTGCGAGATCATCGACGTTTCGAAGGAGCCGCCGGGCGAACCGCAATGGTTCTGGATCGAGGCGGTTCCGCTTCATCCGGCGAAGTATCTCGCGCCCGAGGTCGAATACGACGTGCAAAACAAGCGGCTTGAAGTCGTCGTCAAAGCCATCGATCGCCGGCGACTGCCGCCCCAAGGCGCGAAAGTGGCATGGCAAGTCGAGCACGACGCGGCGCTCCGGCAAGCGAGTCCCAGCAAGGTCAAAGGGGAAGTGACCGCGGAGGTGCCGGAGCTTACGCTTTTCGCCGTGATCCAGCCGCGAAAGGAGCCGGTCGAAGTTTTGCTCGACGTCGACGGCTATCCGCGCGCATTTCTGTTCGACGTCTTGTGCGACCACCCTCGCGGCCGGCAGCCGAGGAAGTTGCTTAAGTATTGGGACGTGCAATTTCTCGAACCGAAAGAAACGACCCTCTGGCTGCCGGACGGCGTCAAGGTCGGACTCAAGCTGCGAGTGGACGCGCCGCCCGGTTGGTTCGAGCAGCCGGGTCGCGCACTGCACGTCGGCATCCGCGACGACGATCAGGAAACGCAGCGGTTCCACGGCGATCGCCGCTTCGATCTGCATCTGCTGCCCGCCGAGGCGGCGGGCGAGTTGGCGCTCGAAACGAGCGTCGGCGACTTGCAGGCCGAGATCGAAACCGTCGCCCATCCCAACCAAGACCTGGAGATCGTCGCCGAATTGGAGGGCGCGAACCGGCGCGACCAGCGCACCATCAAGCTCGATCGCGATCCGCCCGAAATCCGCCTCCGCGGATTGCGTCCGCGCGCCGTTCAAGGGCAAAACTTGACCTTGGAGCTGCCCGTCCACGACGAGCGCAGCGGCGTCAAAAAAGTAGAGGCCCGCATCGACCTGGACGGCGCGGCGGAGGTCAAGCCGGCGCTCGCCGCCCCCAGCGAGGACGACCCGAATCTGTTCGGCGCCAGCCTGCCGGTCAAGGATCTGCCTGCCGGAGAATATACGGTCCTGGTCCAGGCCACGGATTGGGTGGGCAACAAATCTGAGAATAAGAAATTGCCGTTCGAAATCGTCAAAGCGCCGCCGATGGGCGACACAGAGCCCGCAAACCGCGTCACCCAGTTCAACGGCAAGGTCACCTGGAACGGCAGGCCGGGATTGCGCGTTACAGTGACCGCCACTGGCCCAAAAAACGCAACCGCGATGGCCGATGCCGCCGGTCGATTCACGCTTGCCGATCTGCCCCCCGGCGATTACCAACTCAGTTTCAAGGGAAAGGTCAAGGGCGTCGATACTCAGTTCTCCCAGGCGCTTACGATCAATCCCCCCGGCAAGAAGCCTCAAGAAAAGAGCTTCGACGCGCGGTGACAAGCTAGGCAGACCCTATTACTCGCGCGGAATCTAGCGGCTGGTCGGAGAGTTCTCAGCCGACCCACTCTTGCTGCCGATGCCAGAAGCTAGGACTGAACGGAATGCCCCAAAGGCGCCAGAAACAGCGGCGGCCCTTGAAAAAGCGCCGATGTCACGGAGGAATTCAATGAGGGTCCGTCAAGCGCTCCCGATCGTGCTCGCATCGACGCTCTGGATGGGGCCTCCCCTCGTCCTGTCGGCTGGCGCGCCCCCTTTGCAGGCGAGAAAGCCCTTGGTTGCCGCGGCCAAGCCGCGCGTCGCCCAGGCGGCAAGCACTCCCGCCACCCCTGCCTCGAGCGTTTCCACCGCGCAAGTCGGCGCTGCGCTGCCGGCGGGCATGGCGGCGCCGCCGATGACCTTGTGGCGCTTTCTTGGCGTTCCGCAGGGTTTGAGCCGAGTGGCCGGCGCCACGTTCAACCGCCGCGGCAATTTTCCGGGCCTGGAGCCTAAGCCGCCTTTGAAGGCCCTGGCCGACCCGGCGAACTTGCTGGCCGACAACAAGGCGATCAAGACGGCGGCCCAGATCAAGAAGGAAGAAGATCTCGCCAAGCAGAAAATCAAGGCCCTCAAGTATCTGGCCAAGATCGGTTGCGGCTGCTATCCGGGCGTCAAGGAAGCCTTGATGGAGGCCCTGGAAGACTGCACGGAAAAGGTCCGTTACGAAGCCGCGAAGCAAATCGGCAACGCGGCCGAGAACAAATGTGAAACGTGCAGCAAGACCTGCTGCTGCGACGCCGACATGATTCAGGCCCTGTGGGACGTGGCCAATAAGCGCGACGCGAACAATTGCTTCGTCGAGCCCTCCGAGCGGGTCCGCGAGGCGGCTTGCGAAGCGTTGTTGGCTTGCCGGCGCGTCGTGCCGGTCTATCCGGGGCCGCCGAGCGGTCTTCCGCCGTTGCCGCCGGGCGAAACGGTCCCCGAACGCGGCCCGCCGGGCGAAACCGTCCCCGACACGATCCCGCCAGGCGCGAACGAAACGCGGTCCCAGCAAGAAACCGACGCCTTGTTGAGCGAAATCTTCGGCATCTCGCCGCAGAAAGGCCGCATCTCCAAGGGGGGCAAGCTGAGCAAGGTCAGCAGCCACGTCCGCTCCGCGACGCCGGCTTCGGCGAAGTCCACGAAACCGCCGACGGACTTGGCCGCGTCCTTTCCGTCGTCGCCGAGGGAGTCCGATCGCAAGCCGGGGATCTTACTGAGCGGGAGGGTCGTCGCGGTCGACTACAAGACCTCGACCGTCGATTTGGAGTTCCCCGGAAAACGACAGCCCACCGTGGGCAGCCGGTTCAGTTTGCACCATGATTACGCGCTCGAAACGCTGCACCTGGGCGAAGTCGAAGTGGTGTATCTCGCGAAGCAAGGCCGCGCCATCGCCAGGCCCGTCGGCAAACTGGATTTGTTGAAAGTCGGCAAGGGAGACCAAGTCGCGGGCCGCACGGCCGGACCGACGGCGCCGGCGGAATCTGTGGCGGTCGCCCCGGAAGCAAGCGCTCCACACTCCGCGACGATGCAATCGCCGCCCCCCCTTGCGGCGCCCGCGAAGAAGATCATCCGGCGGAGGGCCGACCTGACGCCTGCAAGAGCCGTCGGGCTGCAAGCGGAAGCAGCGGCGTCAGGCGTCAGGAGTCAGGCGTCACAAAAAGAGCCTGCACGAGCCGCCGGGCTGCAACCTTCGATGAAGGCATCGGCCAAGGCCAATCCCGCCCCGCAGGATTCGCAGCCGCCTGCGGCGGTCAAGCCGGTTCGCGAACCGGCCTTCGTCCTGCCCCCATTGCCGTCGGTTGCGGAAGTCGAAATCTCGACAGACGACGACCGTGGCGTCGAGGTTCCATCGCAAGCCAAGCCCGCCGTCACGGTGCGGCTCGTTCAGCCGCGGCCCGTCAAGAGAGCGGCGGTGGAAAAACCCTCGGTATTGGGGCTAAAACCCGAGAACAGTGCGGTTGAATTGCGGCAGACGACCGCGAGCGACCGCAGCGACGCGACGGACGGTTTGCCGGCAAGCGTCACTCGTCCGGAAGTGAAAACGACGCCTTTGGTTCGCCCCGTCACGCGGAGCGCCAGGGGCGCCGAATCGGAACAAATCCAACGCGGCAAGGCCACCGAGATCAAGTTCGCCGCTACCTCCGTGGACCGCAAGCCGGAGGCGGGGGCCGCCCCGGCAAGCTGGGTGACGATCGAGGACTGAAAGCGGCGATACGCCGACTCGCGAGGCAGATCCCGTCCCAGTTCCGAAAATCGAAGTGCCGAAGATTGCGGCGCAGAGCATGGCGGTCGAAGAGGCCGCCGCTGGCGCGCTCAAGGCGAGGTTTCGCTCGGCCCCAACCCGTTCGCTTCGAGGCCGGCCCTCCAGATATCAGCCAACCGGCGCTCGCCGACTTCGGTCAGGTGGACGTAATCGCGAAGCATTGTTTCATCAGGCTCGATTTCGGCGTAAGCGTCGAGCAGCGGCAGACCCCGAGTCGCGGCGAATTCAATCAGGGTCGCGTGCAGCCATTCTCCCAGCCGGATCGCCGAGGCTTGCGAGGCGGCGTCCGGGGCAAGCGACCGGCGCAGTTCGCTGGTCGCCTTGGGATGCGCCGCCGTGGCTTGGGCGCAGAGGACGAGCCGGGCTTGGACCCGATCGGCCTCATCGGCGAGGCGCGACAGGTTTTCGCGAAATTGCCTGGCGCCGTCCGTCGTCGGCTCGTGGACGGCGAAGCCGGCCGGAGCCATTCGCGCGGGGCCGCCGCCGATTCGATAGAACAGAAACCCATACAGCGTCGAATGCCCGAGAATGCGTTCCCAGGCCGGCGCGACGGGCCGCACGCGAAATCGCTCGGCCCGCGGGTTCGGACTGACGAC
>DATNEC010000033.1:0-10227 GCA_035606815.1 Pirellulales bacterium | reverse complement strand
AATGGGCCGAGAGGAATTCCCCCAGCGACTGCTTGAATTCGGGCCGAAAGAAAGCCTGCAGGTGGCTGGCGCCGTCGATCACCACGACGTCGAGATTACCCATCACGGGCGCCAGTTCGTCGACGGTCACCTTGAGCGGGTCGATCTCGCCGATCAAGGCCAAAGTCGGGACGCGGTTGGCCCTCAGCGTTTCCTCGGGCAGGGCGAATTCGCGCATCCCTCGCACGGTCGCGGCCAGCGCCTTTTGGTCCTCGAACAAGCGAAAGACCAGGTTGATCGCTTTCAGCCGCCAACCGCTCGGCTTGGGGCGGCCTTCAGGCGTAAGCCTGACCAGCAGCGGCCCGATGCCTTCGCCGCGGTCGAGCGATTCGGCAAGATCTTTCATGAAGCCGCCGCGCTCGTCGTTTTCGCGGACCCAGCCGGCGCCGCCCAGCGTGGCCGTAATCACGCGCTCCGGGTGCAGCGCCAACAGCTTGTTCGCGATCAACGCCCCCATCGAATAGCCGACGACGTGCGCCCGTTCGATCTTCAAATGATCGAGCAGCCGCACGGCGTCTTCGACCATCTTCACGCCGTATTGGTCCGGTTCGTGCGGCGCGCCGCTCAGCCCGTGCCCGCGGTTGTCGAACGCGATGACCTGGTAGTTCTCGGCCAGCGCCTTGACCGTGCCGGGCAAGACCCATTGCCAACTCAAATCGACGGCGAAGCCGTGGATCAAGAGCACAGGCTCGCCCTCGCCTTCGACGATGTAACGAATTCGGACCCCGTCGGAATCGAAATAGCGGTATTCGTCCGCACGCAAGGCGGCGGAACGGTAGGCCATCCCGGCCAAAATGGCGAGCGAAAGCGATATTCTGCGCGAATACAGAGCGACGAATCTTGGGGTGCGAAACATGGTTATCCTGAACGACTCCTACTCATTCCTTGACGGTTTCAACGTTCCGGCTGCCGGGGAGTTGCATCGGGCACGTTCAAGGGCGGCCCATCGAGCCGGCGGGTGTTGGCCAGCAAGTAATCGGCGAACTCGCGGTCGACCGCTTGCAGGGCCTCTTGCGTGGCGACGCCACTGCGCATCGCCGTCCGCAGCAACTCGGGATCGAGGTCGAGCCCCAGGCTTTTGATCGTTTTCAGGGCCTCGGCCACTTGCGGGTCTTTCGCCAACGTCGCCTCTTCGTTCGGGCGCGGCTTGCTGGCGTCGATCGTCGAGGCGAACTGCCAGACCGCCTGCCAAGAGCCATCGGGCATTTTCGCCAGAAAGCGATCGCCGACCGTCACCTGGCGGCGCGCCAGGTCTTGGTCGAGCTGCGTGATCCGCACGCCCGTCTCGCCCTCGTCGTCGCAGGCGCGCGTGGCCTTGTCGATGGCCGGCTTGAGTTTTTCATTCTGATTTCGCTTCGCGCCGCCGGCCGGGCCAAGCAAGTCGCCCAGCGCGTCTTCCAATTGCGATTGGGCCATGCCGGCGATCAACTCGCCGAGGGCCGGCCGGTTTTGCCCGGTATCGTCGCGCACCAGCAAACCGCCCGAGCCTTGAAAGTGCGGCTTGCCCAAGATCGCGTATTCAGCCAGCGCCATCTTCGCCGCCCACTGCCGATCGTCGAGCGGCAATGCGTCGAGCCGGTCCGACAGATCGGGCTGGGCCTCCTCGGGATCGATCTGTTGCGCCTTCAGCCGCTCGACGAGCGCCGTCTTCGACAGATCCTCGGCGTCGTCGATTCGTTGCTCCCAGGCCAAGCCCAAGACGCGGCGCGCCTCGGGCGGCTGCTGATATTGCTTCCGCACTTGTGCGACGGGCACGCAAACCAACAGCAACTGCGACGGCTCGTGGCGCTGCTTTGGGTCATCGAGCGCGGCCAAGGCCGCCTTGGTCTCGTCGAGGCTTCGATCGAGAAACGAACTAAGCAGCTTGGGCTCGGTCCGGCGCTCGCGCCATGCGACCAGGCGGTCGCGCAGTTGTTCGAGGGCCGCTTTGCGGCGCTCGTCCTCGCCGGCAGTGGCCTTGCGGTAGACGTTCGGCGCGTGTTTGCGCAGCCACTCTCGTCGCACGAGCATCTGAAGCTCGCCGCCGCGGGGCGGGCCGACAAACATGCCGAACAACCGCTCCCCGCCTGCGAGCGAGATCATATCGACCGCCCGTTTCTGGATCGCCTCCGGCCCCGCGGCCGAAGCGGACTTCCCGGGAATTGCCGCGAGAACCAAAACCCATGCCGCGATTGCAGACGCTCTCATGCTCGCCACCCGAAGATAAGAAGACAAGCCCGCGCCCGGCTCCTTCCGGCCCCCGACCGCCGCTGCATTATACCGCGGCCGCCCGAATCGGGGGATTTTCGGGCTGCAATCGCCAGCGTCTCCAGGCTGACCGGGAAGCGCTCGGGTTTTTTCGACCAGGAATTCATGGGGAAGCGCACGATTGCCCTCCCGACCGACTCGGCCTTGACTCGCAGGGCGGCAAGGCTTACCGTTCGCCCGCCTGAATTGGCGGCGGATTTGCCTCAATCGCAAATGCCGCCTAACCCCCAGGCTCCCCTTTTTCCCCGACTCACAGCAAGGAAGCAGTAGGGTCATCCTATGCCGCTCGTGCCGCCGCCCAATCCGCAGTCTGTCGCCCCGTTGCCTAGCTCCGCCGGAGTTCCGCTGATCGATATGCAGCGGCAGTATGCCGCACTCGAAAAAGAATTGCTGGCCGCCATCCAGCGGGTTTGCTCCTCGGGCCGCTTCGTGCTAGGCCCCGACTGCCTGGATCTCGAACGGGCCGTGGCGGCCTATAGCCAAACCAAGCACGCCATCGCCTGCGCCTCGGGCAGCGATGCGCTGCTCTTGGCCCTGATGGCCTCGGGCGTCGATGCGGGAGATGAGGTGATCGTGCCCAGCTATACGTTCTTCGCCACCGCTTCGGCCGTCGCCCGGTTGGGGGCCAAGCCGGTGTTTGTCGATATCGAGCCGGATGGGTTCAACATCGACCCGGCGCGGATCGAAGCGGCCGTCACTCCCGCCACGAAGGCCGTCATTCCGGTGCATCTGTATGGCCAGTGCGCCGAGATGAAACCGATCATCGAGGTCGCGAAGCGCCACGGGCTGACCGTGATCGAAGACGCGGCGCAAGCCATTGGAGCCGAGTATCAAGGGCGCCGGGCCGGTTCGATCGGCCAAATGGGCTGCCTCAGCTTTTATCCGACCAAGAACCTGGGCGGCTTTGGCGACGGCGGAATGCTGACGACCAACGACGACCAACTGGCCGACAAGCTGCGGTTGCTGCGCGTCCACGGCATGCAGCCGCGTTACTATCACCAAGTGCTCGGCATCAACAGCCGGCTCGACAGCCTGCAAGCCGCCGTGTTGAACGTCAAGCTGCCGCACCTGAACCGCTGGACCGAACTGCGGCAGGCGCACGCCGAGCGATACGCGGAGTTGTTCCGCTCGCACGGTCTCGATCGGGTGCTCGTGCTGCCGCCGACTTTGGCCGACCGCCGGCACGTTTGGAACCAATACGTCGTGCGCGTGCCCGAGGGCCGGCGAGATGCGCTCCGCACCCATCTGGGCCAGAAGAAGATCGGCTCGGAGATTTACTACCCCGTGCCGCTACACAATCAGCCGTGTTTCGCCTATCTCGGCGTGCGGCCGGGCAGTCTGCCCGAAACCGATCGGGCGGCGGCGGAAAGCATGGCCTTGCCGATCTTCCCCGAGCTGACGGCCGGCGAGCAAGCGTTGGTGGTGCAAGAGATCGCGGCCTTTTTCGGCGCGGCGCCGGCCGGCGCAGGTCATGCCTTGGAAGGGCCCAAGTTTCTCAAGCGCGCGGCGGCCCAAGGGAAACGGCAATCGGGATCAGGGAGCCAGCCAGTTTTCAAGGCGTAGGCCGGAGATCGTCAAGCTCGCAACAGGCTCGGGATCACGGCGCCTTCGGCTCGGCCGCCCCAGCGGCATCGAGTTGTTCGAGCGCGGCTTGATAGTCGGCCTCTCCGAGCGCGGCGGCAAGCTCCGGCTGTTGCTCGAAGAGCGTCCGGTCGCGAAAGCCGGCGCTGATGGCCGCCTGCAAGGTCTGCTTGGTTTCTCGGGCCGCCTGCGCCGCGAGTTGGCGATCGTCTTCGGAATCCGAGGCCCCTTGGGCGCAGCTTGCCAGGTTGCAGGCCGCGACGAACAGTTCGTCCGGTTCCGCGGGCCAAAGCCCCTTGTCCTTCAGGGCGGCGGCAAGGGCCGGGGCCAGTTCGCCCTGCTGCAAGTGCGCCGCGGACAGATCGCGATAGCAACCGCTCAGACCGCGACGGTAGATCCGCGTTCGCGGCGCCGCGGCTAGCACGCGCCGGGCAATCTCGGCGGCTTTGCCGAAACTCTCGATCGCCGCATCGACTTGCGACTGCCGCGACTGCACCTCGCCGAGCAGGCGCCAAGATTCGGCCAAGTCGAACTGATAACCGGCGCGATCGGGATGCGACTGGACCAATGCCTCGCGAATCTTCAAAGCTTCGGCCACGCGCTTGGCGGCCGCCTGCATGCGGTTCGCTTGGACCTCTTGGGCGGCGAAGTGATGGCAGCACAGGCCAAGATCGCGCAGGTAGTCGACTTTTTTGGGGTGTTCGGCGACGAGCCGCCGCTCGATCGACAGCGCCCGGGCGAAATGCGCCAAAGCCGTTTCGGAATGTCCCGCCTCGCCTTCCAGCACGCCGAGGCTCCGAAAACTGAGCGCGAGGTCGCTGAGGTATTGCGCGGACTCCGGGTGCTCGTCGACCAGTTTCTGAAACGCGTCGCGGGCTTCTTGAAACGCCTCGATGGCTTCTTGCTTCGACCCGCTGGCGTGGTTGATGCGGCCGATGCGGAGGATCGCCGCGGCCAAATCTTGCCGCACGTGCGCGTCTCGGCCGTTCTTGTCGAGGAGCTGGCGGTACGAGCGGCGGGCGTCTTCGAGCATTTGCTGTCGCAGAGGCTGCACCTGCTCGTCTTTGAGATCATGGTCTTCCGAGACCAGCTTGACATAGTCGTCGATCGCGAGCCGGGCCTCGCGCTTGGCTTCTCGCTCGGCTTCGAGCGCGGCGTGGGCCTGCCGCTTGGCGGCGGTCTCGGCCGCCAGGGCTTGCCGCACTTCGTCGCGCTCTCGCTCGACTTCCTGTTTGGCGCCGTGGACCAGCACGAAAGCCACGATCGAAATCAGCGTGATCGCGGCCAGCGCGGCCGCGGCCGCCTCGACGCTACGCCGGTGCCGACGTCCCCAGCGGGCCAGACGCTCGTGCCATTCGGGCTGATGGACGCTGACCGGTTCGTCGGCCAGCCAGCGCTCCAAGTCTTCGGCCAACGCAATGCAAGTAGGGTAGCGCTGCGCAGGCGCCAAGGCCATCGCCTTCAGGCAAATCGCCTCCAGCGCGGTCGGCACGCTCGGCTTGACCTCGCGCGGCAAAGGAAAATCGCCGTCCTGCACTCGCAGCAATAATTGCAGCAAGCCTGGCGCCTCGAACGGCGGCCGGCCGGTCAGCAGGTAGTACAGCGTGGCGCCGAGGCTGTAGATGTCGCTCGCCGGACCGAGTTCGCCGAGCCTGCCGGCTGCCTGTTCGGGGCTCATGTAGGCCGGCGTGCCGATGGCCGAGCCGACCTGCGTCCGCGCCGTATCTTCGCCGGGAATAAGCTCCAGCGGCGGCAGTCCTTCGCCTTCGCCTGGCGCGGCATGCCCCAGGTGCTTGGCCAGGCCCCAATCGACGACCAGCGTTTCGCCGAACATGCCCAACATGATGTTATCGGGCTTCAGGTCGCGGTGGATCACTCCCCGGCTATGGGCATATTCGACGGCGTTGCAGACGTCGAGGAAGCGGCCCAGCAGCTTGCGCAGTTCCAGGGCGTGCTCGCCCGGATCGGGGCTGGAAAACTCCGCTTGGTGATAGCGATCGATGGCTTGCTTGAGGCTGTCGCCGCGGATGAACCGCATGGCGTAATAAGGCCGGCCCTCGGCGCTGCGGCCCAGGCTGTAGACCGGCACGATGCCCGGATGTTCCAGGCCCCCGGTGACTTCCGCTTCGAGCACGAACCGGGCCCGCGTGTCGGGGGCGTCGGCGTGATGATCGTGCAGCCGCTTGAGCGCCACCTCGCGGCGGAGTTCTTCGTCGTGCGCCACGAAGACCTCGCCCAGACCGCCCTTGGCGTGCGTGCGCAGGATGCGAAACCGCTCGCTGGCCGGCCCCAGGTCGTCTCCAGGGTCGGCGTACGAACTTTCGGCCAAGAGCGTCGTCGAAGCTTGCGGTAAGGTCAAGTTCGCCTCGGCGCCCGGCGTCGGCGGCGGGCGCAGCAGGCCGTCGAGCGCCGACTGCATCGCCCGCGAGTTGCCAAGCGCCGCCAGGCCGCGCACCGGATCGCCCGCGTGCAAGGCCAGGTATTCGCGCAGCAGGCCGTCGAGCGCGGCGCGCTGGTCGGCGGCGAGCAACGCTCGCTCGCCAAGAACTTGCGCGAGCGGTCTGGGCGGGGCGGCCAGCGAGGCTTGCAGGGCCGAATGCAACTCGGCCAAGGGAACGAAGTCGAACAACCGGACCAGCAAGCCGTAGAGCAAATTGGAGTCGGAATCCATCACGAACTACGGCTTCGCGGAAACGTCGGGCGCCGACTTCAGCAAGATCGTCACGAACAGCTCAGGCTGGTTCTCGGCGCGGAACGACGCCGCCATGCAGAAGGTGCCCGTCTGCTTGTCGTGCGGCGGCTCTTCGAGCACGGCCTGCACGGCGCCGTGCTGCTGCGATTCTTCGCCGACTTTGGCCAAGGCCTGCGCGCTGAACAGCCCGCGGTACTGCGTGCTCTGCGCCTGCTCGTCGCGAAGCGATTGCAACACTTTCTGGCTGCGGGCCTTCAATTCGTCGCGGCGGACTCGTTCCTCGGCCGATAACTTGTCGTCGCTCTTGCGGCACACCATGTCGGCCAGCGCGGCCAGGTCTTCGCTCGGCGCTTCGGTCGCGACGACGAGCAGCTTCTCTTCGCCCATCGAGGCGTCGAACTCGTACAAGCTGCCGTCGGCGGGCAGTTCGAAGGCCCGGTTGTGCTTGGCCAACGGAAGCGACTCCTTGCTCATCGGCTGCAGGCACAGTCGCTGGCCGCCGGCCCGCTCGTAGAAAATGTAAATGTACATGTCGTTGAGCGGATTGATGCGGACGCGGATTTGGTCGCCGCGGTGGAACTCATACGACGCGGCGTCCACCGGTTGGTCCTTGCCCTCTTTGTGGAGCAGCACCGTGTATTCCAGCGCGAGAATCTTCTTGACGTCGCGCGGGAGGCCGGGCAAAGGCTCGCTCGCCTTGTCGGGCTGCTGGCGCTCGACGTAGCGGCGCACCTGATCGCGAAATGGCGGCTGTTCCGCGGCCCGAGCGAGGCCCGACCCAGGGCCGAGCAGGATCGCCAACGCCGCCCACCGCCCGATCGCCTTTCGGATCGCCGCCATTCGGACCATTGCCTGGAAGCTCCTTGGAGCATGCACGAATCGATCGCGGTCGCATGCAAACGGCCTCTCGCTTCCGCCACGAAAGGCGCCGAATCGTCTGCTCGTCCGCCAAAGCTCATCATAACATGGCGAATGAAAACGAGCGAACAAATCGTCCGGCAACAGGGCGAATTTAGCGATGCCGCCGGTCCTTCCCACGGCCCGCTGACGGCGGACCCACGGAGCTTACGAAAACGTCAGCTTCGATGCGATTGTTTCGTCGTCCGACGTTTTCGGCTGCAACTCGGTCCGATCGAGATCGCCGGAATTAGAGCCGGAAGTTGAACGTCTGAGTCACGTATCGCCAGAGGCGATGGCCGAGCGTTCGCGCGACGGTATGCACGCGGCCGCGGCCGCGGAGCGAGATGCGCAGCAACCCTTCGGGATCGTCGATCGGCACGCGCACCTGATACGAAGTGTTCAACGGCCGCTCGACGCCCCCCTCGTCGGTCTTGGTCGCCAACTCGCCGCCGGCCTTGTTCGACAGGCTGCGCGGGCTGACCGTGAGCGGCTCGGCGGCGATCTCGGCGATGCGGCCGTGCAAGGTTTCTCCGGGCAATTCGTCGAGCTTGATGTCGACGAGCTGTTCAAGTTTCAGGTACTCGATGTCCTCTTGGTCGACGACGAGCAAGGCTTCCATTTTTTGAGGATCGCCCACCATGCAAAACAGCACGCCTTCTTCCATGTAAGCGCTGCGGTTCTTCGGCGCCAAAGGAGTGCCGCTCCAATGGGCGAGTTGCTTGTCGGCGTTTTTCACGGGCAGTTCCGGCGGGGGCAAGACCGTTCCGGCGACCGGCGAAACGAGGGTCAACCGCATCAGGTCGATCTGCCGATCGTTGATCTGCTTGTTCAGCGCCGCGAGGGCCTCTTCGAGCGGTTGCAACTGCAAGCTCGCGGTCTGGGGATCGCGCGCCATTCGCCGCTCCAGGCCCTCGAGCTGGGCCTGGTTCTGGTCGCGTTCGCCGACGAGGTTGGCCAAGGCCAACTTGACGTCGAGGTTCGCCAGTTGCGCCAGTTTGGCGTTCGGCTCGACGCGGTCGCCCGGCTTGACGAAGACCTGTTCCAATTCGCCGGGCACGCTCACGAAAATGCTCTTCGCGTCGCGCGGCTGGATCTCAAGCGTGCAATACACGCGATGCGGCAGCGGGATGAAAGCGATCGCCGCCGCAGTCGCCGCCAGCACGCCGAGCGTGGCATACATCCGCGGTTTCTTCACTTTTTCGATCCTCCCAGGCACGTAAAAGAACTTGCCCAATTTCCAGAGCGGCTGCACCGCAAGACCGTAGATCGCCGCCACGCCGATGATCTGGCCGATGATCTCCAGCCGATAGGGCTTCCAGATTTCGTACAAGAACCACATGATCGAAAACACGACCACCCAGCGATAGATCGCCGCCGCGACGCTGTACAACGCAAAAAACATCTGGTTGCGTTCGGGCAGGAACGGATCGTCGGGCTGTTCCAGTCCCAGGCACCAATAGCCCAGCTTGCGGTTGAGAATGTCGCTGGCTTTCTGTCGCAGGTTGGGGATTTCGACCAGGTCGGCCAGGATGTAGTAGCCGTCGTAACGCAAGAGCGGGTTCGAGTTGAACATCAAGGTGCTGACCGAGCAAACGAACATCGTGCTCAGGCAGAGATGGTTGAGCATGCCCGGCTCGCTGAACCACCAGATGAACGTGCAGATCGACGCGATCACGATTTCGATGTACATGCCGCCCGCGCCGATCGCGATCCGATGCCACTTGTTGGGCAGCATCCACGAGTCGGAGACGTTGCAGTAGAGACATGGCGTGAGCACCAAGACCATCACGCCCATTTCGTGGCACTCGCCGCCGAAGTGCTTGCAGGTCAGCCCGTGGCCGAACTCGTGAATGACCTTGGTGGCGCCCAGGGCGATCGACAGCCAAATCGCATTCTTCAGGTTGAAGAACTGATGGAAGGTGGGCAGCTTCGCTTGAAACACGTCGAACTGCACCAACACCAGTCCCAGCGCCGACAAGCCCAACAACAGGCAGCAAGCGACCGCCGTGCGCGTGTACATCCACTTCAACTTGGGGTGCATCCAATTGAGCAGCCGGTCGGGGTCGATGCCCTTGAAGCGGATCGAAAGGATGTTGCTGAGCTTGCCCAGCCATTCTTTTCGCCAGCGCTCGTCGCGGCGGATTTTCAACTGCTTGCCCTGTCCGGGCACGTTGGCGATGATCAAGCCGCTGCGGTGCAGCATGCCGATGAACTGCTGGATCTCCTCGACTCCGATCTTCTGCGGCGGAAAGCGGGCCTCGAACTGGTCCTTGATGTCGTCGAGGCTGGTCTGCCCGTCGAGCATCTGCAAAATGGCGTATTCCTCTTCCTGAAAGCGGAAGTAGTTCAGACCGACCGGCTCCTTGACGACCCAATACACGCGGCCTTGATAGCGGTGCTGACGCGCCGACAAATCGGGCCGCATCCGCATCGCCAGCTTGCGGGCGGAACTGGAAACCAGACTGTCGGCGAGGGTGGCCATGAAACGAACCGGTTCTCAGATCAGGCGTGCCGCGGAGACAAAAACATTAGCCACGGATGAAACACGGATCGAACACGGATGATGAACAAAGACAAACATTCAAAGGTTGAAAGGGAGGACTTGGTTCAAGATTTCTTTGCCTCCTTGCGATTCCCTTTGAAGCACCGCCCAACGGTTCTGTTCCGAAATCCGTGTTTAATCCGTGTTTCATCCGTGGCTAAAAAAGTAGCGACTCGCGTTTTTTTATCGTCGTGAGCGGTCGGTCAGCTTGGCCACGCTGGAATCG
>DATNEC010000620.1:0-8551 GCA_035606815.1 Pirellulales bacterium | reverse complement strand
CAGCTTTTCGCGCTTCGGCTCGATCGATTCCGCCAAATCGCGCAAGCCGCCGGCCAGCGAGCGGGCCGCGAGGGCGACCTCGTCGGCTTCGGCGGCGCTTGGTCTTGCGGCGTAGGCCTTCGATAGTTTTGCGAAGCTGTCGCGGACCTCGGCCAGTTTTGCTTGCGGATAATCTCGCAGCAACTCCGGCGAGCCGTAGAGCACGGCTTGCAGGCTGAGCCAAGGATGCGCGTCGTCTTCGCGCTCGCGGTTCTTTTCCAAAGCATACGGATTCAGGGCGGGTACGACGTGCAGGCAATCGCCGTTGTCGTACAAGGCGATGCGCACTTCCTGCGCCTGTTTGACGATCTTGTTCGCCTGGTCGTCGAATTCTCGAAACAGAGAACGGAATTGGTCCAACTGGCGCGGGTCGAACTTCGCCAGATGTTCGTCGGACGGATTGGAAAGCAAGTTCTTGCGCATCCGGCCCAAGGTCTTCGCCAGGGCCAGGGCCGAGTCGAGAAATTGCTGCAGGTGCGGTTCGATCTCGGCCGCCGAGGCGTCGGGCTTGTTGACCAGATCGTAAATGCCGGCCAGCGACTTCTGGCCCGCTTCGATTTCTCCGTCTTCGCCCAGCATCGGCAAGCCGCGGAGGCCTTCGGTCAGGCTCGACCAGGTTTGCACGAGGCCGTCGAATTTCTGCAGCAACCGGCTCTCGATCCGCACGGCTTCCTGCCGCGGCAGGGTGACTTGATGCTCGGGACTGAACGTCAGCGAGCGGTACAGCGAATAGGCCTGCTGCAAGTCGGTCAGTTTCTTGTCGAGGCCCGTGCCGACGAATTCCTCTTCCTTCATCATCGCCTGGCGCCGGCGCTGGCGCAGGCCGGCCAGCGCCTCGTGCAGCGCGCTCGCTTCTTCGATCTGTCTCGGCGAGACGTAACGCAGGTGTTCGCCTTTCTCATTGGTCACGGGCGCGTCGAGATACTTTTCCCGCAATTCGTCGTGCTCGGCCACGATGAAAGGGACGTCCTCCCATTTTTCCGGCTCGGTCAGCCAGCTCAGCAGCAGCTCCGCGGCCTCGAATCGCCGGGCGGCGCCCGCCTCGGGCTTGTCGTTCGGCCCGGCGGGGAACAGCGTGCGGGCCTCGGCGAAGGCTTCCGAGTTCAACTCGTCTTCGGGCACGGCGCCTTTCAGGCCGAGCTTCGGATTGGTGCGGTCGCAGATGATATCGACGGCCTGCCGCGCGAACGAATCGAGCGGCATCAAACGGCCGTGGTGCAGCACGGGGATCTGCCGCCAGGCCGATAGATCGAGTCGCGCGGGTTCGGCCGCAGCCAAATCCATGCTTGCGGGAAATAGACTCAACCAACCCAAAAGCAGGAGGGCGATGGTCGGACGCATCATTGAAAATCCTCTAACGCTGTATTTCATCCGTGTTCGATCCGTGTTTCATCCGTGGCTATGAGTCGCCGTCTTATGCGACCGGTTGCCGCGAAGGTTTCGCTTTGGTTTGAGGGGCGGCCGAAGCCGCACGGGCCTTGGCTTTGCCCGCCGGCTTGAAGAAGTAGGCGCGCATGTAAAACATCGTCGCGATGCCCGAGATCACCAGCAGGCAGCCGACGTACTTCACGCCGCGGCCCGGATCGTAATTGACCGTCAGGACCGAACCGTACAGCAGCTTCTTCGGCGACGAACCGGGCACCAATCGCTTGAACTCGGCATCCGACGGTCCCCACGGACCCATGAAGCTTTCCTGATAGAAGCGATACGAACGTCCGTCGCGCGGATCGGCGAAATCCACCGGCGCGTTCATCGTGATCCAAACGTCGCTGTGCAAGACCCGGTCTCGATCGGCCGCGACGATATCGACATAGCTGGAATAGTGCGAAGGCTGGCTAGTGCCGGGATCGAGCTTCATCTCGAACTCATTCAAGCCGACGTTGAACCCCACGTCCACCGCGTCCAAGGGCATCGCCACCGAGACCACCTGCTTGTCGGAGGCCACGCTGTGCGTCACGGGCGGTCGCGGCTCGGCCTCGACCGGCTTTCCTTCCAGCCAAAACGTCTCGCTTTGGTCGTCCACCGTCAGCCGCAATTGGGCCGCGCGCCGCGCAGCGACGACCTGAGTCGCCTTGTCGAACTTCTTGGGCGTGAACTTCGGTTCCGGTCGCGCGGCGGGAACGAAATGACCTCGATCGACGTACATCTTCAATTGCGCGATCGGCATCTTGAAGGCGTCGACGGGCGTCTCGTCGAGCGGCAGCTCTTGGGCCGTGACGACCTTGGCGCGGTTCCAGTAGCGATAATACAACTTCGCCGCGCCGTCCTCGGCCAACGGGCCTTGCAGCAGGTCGATTCTCGAACCGCCGCGGCCGGCTTGCAGCTCGGCCGCCGTCTTCTTGCCGTGGTCGAACCAATAGCTCCCGAAGATGTCGTCGTCGTAGTCTTGCAAACTCAATTCGGGCGTGTCGGCGAACAGCAACATCCGTTGCGGCGCCGCCTCGCCCCGCGAGATGCGCAGCTCGACCGCCGGGTTCTCGGCGCCTTGCTGTCCAGCGGCATCTTCTCGGGCGGCCTCGATCACATGGAGTTCGTCCGCCGGCGCGTCGCGGTCGAGATCGGCGTTGGCGACGTACTTGACGACTTCAACATCGTAGCCCGACTTGCCCAGCGGCGACTTGCCCTGGCCCAGTTTCTCGGCGACGTCGAGCGCGAACTTTTCGCCGGCGGCGAACAACACGGCCTGGCCCTTGGCGCCCAATTCGCCCTCGGGCTGGCTGTGCAGGAAGGCCTGCACTTCGTTCTCGCTGCCGGAAAGCATGAATACGATCTTTCCGCCGCCGACCTCTTCGCGGGCCCCCGTGCCGAACCGATACCGGGCGAACCGCGGATGGTCGATCTTGCGAATGTGCAAGTCGATCGGCATCCACCGTTCGGCGCTCGCCAGCGCCTTGCCGTCGGCGCCGAGCTTCGGCATGCTCGGAGCGGTCATCCAGAGCCGGACATAAGGCGCCTGCACTTCTTCGGAATTGCTGTAGTAGTCGAGCACCTCGAGCTTGACGCCGTCCTTGTCGTAGAGCACGCCCGGTCGCCGCTTGGAACCGTCGCGATGGGCAAGACCCCAAGGCACGAAGGGGAGCTTGCTTTCGTAGTCGGCCCAATTGAACGGCCCGGAGACGAACGGAATCGGGGTCGCGTCGCCTTTGCGATCGAGCGCACGGTCGACCGATTCGCCCGGCGAACGCTCGCGGCGGGTCAGCACGAAATGCTGCGAATCTTCGTAGGCCAGATGGGCCTTGGCGCCTTCGAATAGCGGCATCTGCGCGTCGATCCCGCCGCGGCGACTCATCAGGCAGCCGAAAAGCAGCGTCAGCAAGCCGATGTGCGTAATCACGAAGCCCGTCTGGTGGCGCTTCCAAGGGTAGCGAATGGCCGCGGCCGAGAAGATATTCAACGCCAACAGCGAACACAGCCCGGTGAACCACCAGGCGCCGTACATGCCGAACTGCACGCCGGCCGTGCCGTAGTACTTCTCGACGAAAGTGGCCGCCCCCAGCACGACGGCCGACGAAAAGATCAGCACGACCGCCAGCTTGAGCGAGGCCGCGAATTCGAAGAGCCCGAGCGCCGCTCGCATCCAAAAGGGCTGGTTCGGCGAGCGTAACTTATACTGTGCCATGAAATTCCAGGGCGGGACCAGCCTCGTTGGATCGCCTAAGGTGAATGCGGGCGAGCCTCGTTAGGAGCGCGCGAGCCACGCTCAGGCGGGGTACGAGGCATTCTTCCGCAGCGAAATCAGCCTATGAAAGATTATAGTCGGCCCGGAGCGAAAAAGTACAGGTAACTGTTGGCTAGCTTGGCCGGGAGATAGCGGAACCGGGGCGAGGGAGAACCACGCTCCCGGCTGCCCTCACCCTCCCCTCTCCCAAAGGGAGAGGGAGCCAGCTCAACAAAAACGACCGCTCTCGGCCGGTTTGCACCGGCCGAGTAGCGGCCTTGAATGGAGCTCTCCGAGCAAAGAGTCTCGGCGGGGCTATTTCAGCAGCTTCGGCACGTCGGCCAAAATGGCGGCGACCGTCTTCTCGTTCAGTTCGCCCGAGACGGCATGATTGGCGACCACTTTACCGCCAACCGCCAAGATGACCGTCACTTCGGCCTTCGGGTTCAAGCCGTAATTGTCCGGGCCGTTTTCGAATTCGACCGGCACCACGACCGGCACGTTCTCGGCCTTGGTCTTGGAGGCGAACTTCTTGGCCTGCGATTCCAGGGCTTCTTGATCTTCGCCCAGCAGGTTCACGAAAGCGGCGAGCTTCTCGTCGGCGTTCTTGGCGACGGCCGCATCGAGCTTCTTGACCAGGCCGGCGACTTTCTCATCGGTGTTTCGCGTGAACACCATGACCATCGGACGTCCGCCGTACTTGCAGCGATAGCAAAGCTTGTCGCCGGTTGCGACCCCGTCATCGACCGCGCCTGCGCACTTCACAACGTCGAACGCGCCGATCTCCTCGCCCGGTTGGACTCCGCTCTTCAACTCGGCGGCGACGAGCGCCGTTGCGGCCAACATCAAGGCCGCGCAAAACACCGAAGTCAGCACTTTCATGGGATTCCTCGTTTACCTGGTTAAAAAAGAAACACGCCGTCAACAATAGAATGCGCAACTCCGACAGGCTCAATTGCCCCGACTCGAGGAGCATGGCGGATCGTTCTGCGCCGGATAGCCCGTGATTACGTCGCTTCGCCCTCCCTGGTTCGCCGAAAAAAACGCCCGGCGGAGCGTGTCGTCCTTGGTAGTGCTATCATTCGCCGGTAGGTTACGCGCCCATTATGCGGCTTTTCTTCGCGACCGCAAGCATTTGCCCCCTCAAATGCCGAGCAGCCTGCGGGGCGCCGGCCTTGGCTGCGTAACCTCCTACGTGCCTGGACATTGCGCGGCCATCTGTCGATAGCCGGGATCTGTCAGTCCAAATGCATCCGCGACGCGATTGAAAAATGCAAACAGCGCCGTGATATAAACCGCCTCGGCGATTTGCGGATCGCTCCAGCCGGCGGCGCGCAGCTTGGCGGTGTCCTCCGCCGTCGTGCGGTAGGCATGCTTGGTGACCAGTTCCACGAATTCCATCATTGCTCGCTCGGGCGCCGTCAGCCTGGCCGCCGCGAGATCGCCGCGGCCAAGGGCCTCGATGGTTGCGTCAGCGCCGCCCTGCAACTGCAGGAAATAGCCATGCGAGCCCAGTCAGTAGGGGCACTGGTTCAAGCCCGAGACCAAGGTGGCGATCATCTCCTTGGTGCGGCGGGTCAGATGCCCTTCGGAAAAATGCACCGTGGCGCCGAAATCGATCACCTGTTGCAAGAAGTCGGGACGCTGGCTGAAGCACTTCAAGATGCCCGGCATGCGATCTCGACCGGGGTTGGCCCGCTTCCAGGCCGCGTAGACCTCCGCCGCCAGCCCGGTCGCTGCTTCGTCCTCGATCCATTCGATATGCGGCATGGAAATCAGTTCCTTTCCAAAACGCCCGCTTCACGGCCGCGTGCCGGCTTGAGACTCGCCCGGCGTCGCTTGTTCGATCGTCAACAGGCGGTCGACATCGCCAGGCGCGACTTTTTGCGTCGAACCGTCGGGCCAATGCACCGAAAGACTCTCGATCCCCTCGGCGTCTCCCAAGCCGAACGTGACGGGCAGTTCGACCTGCGACAGATAGCTGCGCGTCGGCATCACCTGCCGGCTCAGCGTTTCGCCCGCGACGCGCACTTCGACCCAGGCGCCGATGGCGTCGCGATTGCAGTTTTTGCCAATCAGTTTGACCCGCAGCCAGTGCCGGCCGAGCTGCTGATCGTTGCGCAACAGCCTCGGCGCGCCGCGCGCCGAGGTGACCAGCACGTCAAGATCGCCATCGCCATCGATGTCGGCGAACGCCGCGCCGCGGCCGACCATCGGCTTACTGAAATCGTCGCCGCAAAGCTCTGGCGGCACGAGCAAGAACTCCGAATCGGCCTCGGCCCCGCAGTTCCAATACAGATGGGGCGGCTGCTCGTAGTGCTGGCTCTGCTGCACCTTTTGGATGTCCTCCTCCAAGTGCCCGTTGGCCGTGAACACGTCGAGCCGGCGATCGAGGTCGCAGTCGAAGAAGAACACGCCGAACTTGAGCATCAGCCGCGACGGCGGCCCGATGCCGGTGGCGATGGCGTCGTCGGCGAACTGCATCGCCCGCCCCTGCGAAACGTACATGGCCGTCATCTCGTTGGCGAAATTGCCGATGGCCAGGCCCAGCGTTTCGTCATTGCGAAACCGCGCGGCGTCGATGCCCATCGCGCCGCGCGCACGCCCTTCGGCATCGAATGCCAGGCCGGAAATCGTGCCGATCTCGTCGAAGCCGCCATCGCCTCGATTGCGGAAGAGCAGGTTCTGCACCGTGTCGTTCGCCACGACGATGTCCATCCACCCGTCGGCATCGAGATCGGCGAACGTCAACCCCAGCGATTTGGCCAAGGGTACGCCCGTGTCGGGATTGCGAACCTGCACGCCGGCCGTTTCCGAAACGTCGGCAAACTTGCCGCCGCCGTCGTTCCGGTAGAGATAAGGAAAGGCGCCTTGAAAGGCGTCGGGCCGGCAGTACGCGCGGCCTTCGCCCTTCAGCGTGCAATGCAGGCTCAAGTCGATCTCGCGGGTCCAGCGCAGATAATTGCCGACGAACAGATCGAGATCGCCGTCGTTGTCATAGTCGAACCAGCCGCAGCAAGTGCTCCACGCTTCTGCGTCTCCGCCGACGCCGGCCGCGTCGGTAATCTCGGTGAAGCGGCCCTCCTGGTTGTGAAAGAGCCGGTTCTTGCCGACGGCCGAGACGAACAGATCGACCCACCCGTCGTTGTCGTAATCGCCGACGGCCGCGCCCATGCCATAGCAACTGAAGTCCAGCCCGCAGGCTTCCGTCACGTCCTCGAAATTGCCGCGGCCGTCGTTGCGGTACAACGCCGAGGTGGGCGCCGGCTTGCCGGCCGGCTCGTGGCCGGGCCAATAGGTCGAATCGACCAGGAACAGATCTTGGTCGCCATCGTTGTCGTAATCGAAGAACGCGCAACCGCCCCCCATCGTCTCGGGCAAAAGCTTGTCGCCGTAGGCCCCGTTCTCGTGGACGAATGCAATGCCGCTCTCTTGCGTGACGTCGGTGAACGAGAGCTTCGGCAATTCGACCGATCCCCGATCGCGCCGCTCGGGCAGAATCGCCGGTTTCACGTCGGCTGCTTCGAATTTGACCGGGCGCAGGCGCCAATAGGCGGCGCCGCCGCCCAGGGCGGCCAACAGCACCAGTGCCGCCAGCGAGCCTCGCAGCGCCTTGCCGATTACGGCGTCGTCGCGCTCGACATCGTCGTCCATGTTCGGATCGAGCGGTTTTTGGGAATCGGTCAAGTCTCTTCTCCTGCGCCGGACAATGGAATTCTTCCGCGAAACGCAATGTGGTCCGGCCGCCCTCGGCCGGGACTGCGCTTAAGCAACTCACGGCCGAGGGCGGCCGTGCCACATGAAAGCATCAATTTCCTCCGCCGCCGGCGCGCGATTCCGAGGCCCCGGCCGACAGACCGGGCGCCCCTTCGCGATTGAGCGGGTAGATCACGATCGCTTCGGCCGCATGGTTCGCCGCAGGATAGCGCTTTCGCGCCAGCGCGATCGCGCGATCGGCCGCGTTGTCGTCGGGCTTATAGCGCGCATGCGCCTGGCGATGCTCGGCGGCTTTTTCTTCGTCGCCGAGCTGCGCATAGAGCAGTTGCAGATTGTAATGCGCCGTGACGTTTTCCCAGTCGATCTTGAGCGTCTTCTCGAATTGCTCGACCGCGCGGCGCAGGAAAGACTCGCGTTCGGCATTTCGCTTTTCGCCGCGGGCTTGCTTGGCCAGGTCGAACAAGGTCTGCCCGTGCAAATTGATGACCTCATAGTCGAGGCTGAAATCGAAGCCGCGATCGATCATCGCCTGCGTGCGGTCCTCGAGCACGCCGCGGAAGTTCTCTTCCGCCTCGCTCAAGCGCCCCTGCTGGCGATTCACCAGCCCGCTGAGCCAGCCAAGCGTCCACGGCGGCGCCGCCGGCTTGGTATGTTCGGCGGCGCGGCGGATCGCTTCCACGGCGTCGTCGAGCCGGCCTTCGGCGTAATACACTCGGGCCAGGTTCAGCGGCCCGTCGAACCGGCCCAATGCTTCGACCTGCGCGAAGGCGTCGGCTGCTTGCAACAATTCGCCCTTCGCGCCGGCCTGTCCTTCCAGCAGCAGACCGATGCCGTAATCGTTCCACCGCTGCCAAGGATCGATTGGCGACTTGGCGTTGTCCGGCTGTTCGTCGCCCCCGGCGATGGGGAACGTCACGCGGTCGACGGCCAGCGTCGTGATCGGCAGTTCGTCCAAGTACGGCTCGCCCGGCTTGCGGCCGCGCAACGGCGCGCCGAGTTTTTCGGTCGTGGCGGCCACGAAGTCCATGTACGCCTTGTCGAACTTGCGGTATTGCAGCTTGACCTCGAGGGTTACGGGCGCCGAAAGCCGCTCGGGCAATTCCAGGCCGTAATGCACGATTTGCCCGGCGCCGGGCG
>DATNEC010000633.1:0-2192 GCA_035606815.1 Pirellulales bacterium | reverse complement strand
CGGATTCATATTCGCGGCAGCGTTCACAACCTGGGCGAGCGCGTGCCGCGCGGATTCTTGCAGGCGGCCAGCCCTCTCCCACAGGGAGAGGGAGCATCGTCTGCGATCTCCGATAGCGAAAGCGGGCGCCGCCAACTGGCCGACTGGCTGGTGCGCCGCGACAATCCGCTGACTGCCCGAGTGATGGTCAATCGCGTCTGGCACTGGCTGTTCGGCGCCGGGTTGGTGCGGACGACCGACAACTTCGGGTCGGCGGGCGAAGCGCCTTCGCATCCCGAGCTATTGGATCACCTGGCCGCCGAGTTCATCCAGCGGAACTGGTCGGTCAAATCGCTGGTCCGGCAGATCGTTCTTTCCCGGACTTATCGGCTCTCGGCGGCGATCGACCCGCAGGCGCAGGCCGCCGATCCAGAGAACCGTCTGCTGGCGCGCGCTCCGCGACGGCGGCTCGACGCCGAATGCCTGCGCGATGCGATGCTGGCGATCAGCGGCCAATTGGAGCTTGAACCGGGCGGCAAAACCATCCGGTCCGGCGCGACGGCCGACTATGGTTATCGGCACGATTTGCGCCGCCGCAGCGTCTACCTGCCCGCCTTCCGCAACGCGCTGCCCGAAATCTTCGAAGTCTTCGATTTCGCGGACACCAGCGTCGTGACCGGCGAGCGCAACCGCAGCACGACCTCGCAGCAATCGCTGTTTTTCATGAACGATCCATTTGTCGTCGCGGCCGCGCAGCAAGCCGCCAAGCGGTTGTTGGCGGTCGAAGGATTGGACGACGCGGGGCGGATCTCGTCGGCCTACGGCGCCGCCGTCGGCCGAACGCCTAGCGAAGCCGAGTTGGGAACGTCGCTGGAGTTCATTTCCTCGGCGATCGCGTCGGGCGTCGATCGAAACGACGCCTTGTCGCAGCTTTGGCAAGCGATCTTCGCATCGCTCGATTTCCGTTTTCTCGATTGAAAGGAGCGCCCTCTCCGATGGGCCACGAATTTGCGGCAAGACGACCCGACGCGCCGATCGACGAGTTGCTCTCGCGCCGCGCGGCGTTGGCGCGGACGACCTGCGGGTTCGGCGCCGTGGCGCTGGCCGGCTTGCTGGCCGAACAGGCACGCGCCAGCGGCGATCCGCTTGCCGCGCGGCCGCCCCACCACGCGCCGCGGGCCAAGCGCGTGATCTTCCTGTTCATGCAAGGCGGTCCAAGCCACGTCGATTCGTTCGATTACAAGCCGCTGTTGGCCGAGCAGGACGGCAAGCAACGGTCGTTCGCCGATGCGCGGGTGATCGCCAACACGGGACAGCGAGAATCGACGCAGCGCGTGATGAAATCGCCTTGGAGATTCGCCCAATACGGCGAAAGCGGACGGTTCGTCTCCGAGCTGTTTCCGGAAACGGCCCGTCACGTCGACGATCTTTGCTTCGTGCATTCGATGCACACCGAAGGGGTCGCCCACGGACCGGCGACGCTGTTTTTGCACTGCGGGGCGACGAACCTGATCCGCCCCTCGGTCGGCTCCTGGGTCGTTTACGGCCTGGGCAGCGAGAACGAAAACCTGCCGGCCTTCGTCGCGATCGCCCCTTCTTCGGGGAACGGCGGGCCGCGCAACTACGGCAACGCGTTTCTGCCGGCCGTCTTTCAAGGCTCGGCGCTGGGAAATGCCGGCGCCGGGGCCGGTGCCGGCACGAGGGCAACTGAGGCGACCATCAAGAACCTGACCAATGCGCGACTGGCGCCGGACGTGCAGCGGCGGCAGCTCGACTTGCTCGGGCGGTTGAATGCGGAGCAGTTGTCGCGGCGCCCAGGCGATAGCGAGCTGGAAGCGGTGATTCAGTCTTACGAACTCGCCTGGAGGATGCAAAGCCACGCTCCGGGCGTACTCGATTTGTCGCAGGAGTCGGTCGAAACTCGCGAGTTGTACGGCATCGGCCAGCCGGCGACCGACGACTTCGGCCGCAAGTGCCTGCTGGCGCGCCGGCTGTGCGAGTCGGGCGTGCGCTACGTGCAGGTGAGCTATGGCGACAACACCGCCAACCCGGCCTGGGACCAACATTCGAACTTGCCCAAGCACGCCGACCATGCCCGCGCCGTCGATCGTCCGGTGGCCGGACTCCTGGCCGACCTGAAGCGGCGCGGCTTGCTCGAAGACACGCTCGTTTGGTGGGGAGGCGAATTCGGGCGCACCCCCTATGCGGAGAAG
>DATNEC010000623.1:0-7092 GCA_035606815.1 Pirellulales bacterium | reverse complement strand
GGCGACTTGAAACCGCAAGCGGGCGTCGTCGTCGCCGGCGAGCTTCAGCACTCGCTTGCGCAACTCGGCGTTTGCGGCCAAGTGCGGTTCGGTTAACACGACCGCTTGCTCGCGGACACGCGGATGGCTGTCGTCGAGCAGGGCTTGCAGCACAGCGTCGCCGAGCGCTCCCAGTCCTTGCAAGGCCCACAATGCCTGGACGCGAGTCCGGGGATCGGTCGCGGTTTTCGCCAGGTTTTCCAAGGCGCTTTGTACCGAGCGGTCTTGCCGTTCATAGAGCAGTCGGCCAGCCGCTTCACGCGTCCAAGAATTCTTGCTCGTAAGCGCCTCGACTAGTTGGGCCGACGTTAGCTTGGCCAACTGCGGCGCGGCGACGCGGTTGCCGGCATCGGACGGCAATATCCGATAGATCCGGCCGCGATCGTCGCCATAGCGCAAGTCGGGCCGGGCTTTCAACTCGTCCGGCACGAACTGAGGATGCTCGATCACCGCGCGGTACATGTCGACGACGTACAGCGCGCCGTCGGGGCCGGTCTCCAAGTTCACCGGCCGGAACCAAGTGTCCGGCGAAGCCAGGAATTCAACCCCTTCGCGCGCCGAATGCGAAACGAACGTCGCTCCGACCGGCTCGACCACTTCGCGATGCACCAGATTGCCCGTCGGCTCGCAGGTAAAGCCGTTGCCGTAGAACTCCGCGGGCAAGGCATCGCCGCGATAAATTTCGACGCCGCACGCGGCCGTGAACTGCCCGGCGTGCAAGATCGATGTCGTCCAGGCCTGGCTCAGCGGATAGACGTGCGAGGCCTCCCCCGAAGCCGCCACGTCGCTCACCGCGGACGGCACGGTCAGCAGCGGGTTGCGCGCCAGGTAGCGATCGGCCAGTACCACGTGAATCAGCGGATTGCGATTGCTGCAATTAAAGCGGTCGCCGAAGTCGTCGAAAGTTAGGCCGAATTGGCCGGCGCCAGAAACGGCTTGGCAATCGCCTGAATGCGGCTCGAAGCGGAAATCGCGGCCGCTGATCGAGAGCGGTTTGCCGGCCTGTTGTCGCTGATTGACCACGCTGCCGCCGCGAAGGCCGTTGGCGATATAGACGTAATTGTCGAGAGCGAACCGCGGATGGTTCGCGCGCAACTGCGGATTTTCTTCGGTGAAGCCGGTGAACCACGTCTCGCGCTGATCAGCCTTACCGTCGCCGTCCGCGTCCTGCATCCATTCGACCTTGCCCGAGAAGGTGACGAACACGCCCCCTTTCCACGGCTGCACTCCGGTGGCGAACAGCAGTTCGTCCGCGAAAATTTGAGCCGTTTCGAAGCGCCCATCGCCGTCGCGGTCTTCGAGCAGCTTGATCCGCGAAAGAGGCCTCTGGCCGTCGCCCGGGCCATTGGGATAATCTCGCATTTCGACCACCCATAGCCGACCGCGTTCATCGAAGCGGATGGCGACCGGGTCGATCACTTCCGGCTCGGCGGCGACGATCTCCAGCTTCAGTCCTTCGGGCAGATGGAAATGCGCGAGAGAGTCTTCCGGGCTCAAGGGGCTTCTGACAGCGGCTTCTGGATTCGTCGCGTCGGACGCGAGCAAAGCAGACGAGGAACCGACGAGCGCAATGATAAGGGCGGCGCAGAGCGGGCGGATGGCGATAGCAAGCATGTTTTTCGAATATCTCGCGACGCGAGTCGCGGCGGCGATGCTCGCTGCACGTTCCGCGGCAAGTGGGAAACTGAACCTACCGCCGGCCAGAATTCGGGGCGCGAACTTTCACAGGGCTCTTGGTGACTTTGATGTCTTGGATCACCATTTGGTCGCCTTCGGAAACCACCGTGAATTGCACCTTGCGGGTCGACTTGCCCTTCGGCTGTTGGCCGCGGCGATAATTGCCCCCGGACGGCGGAGATGCAGCATAGCCGCCGCCTTGCCCGGCGCCGCCGTCGGCCTCTTCAAGCACGATCAAGTGCTTGCCGACCACGGTCATGGCCGGCAGGGCCTTCGTGCCCGCGACGTCGCTCTTTAGCTCCGAAAGAAACTCCTCGTTGGCCTTGCCGTCTCGAAGCGTCTTGGCCTTGCCGATGGCCTTCTTGCTGAACAGATCCGCGGCATCGCCCAGGTCGCCCGAGTTCAGCCGCTGCAAAAGCTGCTGGATCGGATATTCCGGCGAACCGGCGGCGACCTCGGCGCCGAAGGGCGATGCGTTGCCGGCGCCGGCAGGGCCCGCTTGCCCGCCATTGAATCCGGGAATCGCGCCGGGGCCAGCCTGGCCCGCTGCTCCGGGCGGCACGGCGCCGCCGGCGCCCGCGGCCATCTGGCGTTTCATTTGTTCTTCGTAGTCGGCGGGAGTGCCGCCGGGTTGACCGGGGGTCGCGCCGGGTCGAGTCGCTCCGGGCGGCATGGGGCCGGCTGCTCCCGCGGCCATCTGGCGTTTCATTTGTTCTTCGTAGTCGGCGGGAGTGCCGCCGGGTTGACCAGGGGCCGCGCCGGGTCGAGTCGCTCCGGGCGGCATGGGGCCGCCTGCGCCCGCGGACATCTGGCGTTTCATTTGTTCCTCCGGCGAGACGCCGGGTTGAGTCGTTCCGGGCGGCATGGGGCCGCCTGCGCCCGCGGCCATTTGGCGTTTCATTTGTTCCTCCGGCGAGACGCCGGGTTGAGTCGCTCCGGGCGGCATGGGGCCGGCTGCTCCCGCCGCCATCTGGCGTTTCATTTGTTCTTGATAGTCGGCGGGTGTGCCTCCCGCGCCCGCCGCGTTGGGCGCTCCCGGGGTAGCTGCGGCAGGCCCCGGCATAGCTGCGGCAGGCATAGCCGATGCATCTGCCACAGGCGCACCGGGAGGCATGGCCGCAGTCCCGCTTGGCATCGCGGCTGCACCGGTCGGGGTGGCAGCACCCCCAGGCATTGCGGCTGGTCCGGGTGGCATCGGAGCGGAATTGGCTTGAGGAGCCGCGCTGGCGAGCGGCGCCGAAGAATCACCGCCTCCGCATCCGCTGGTCGCGATGACTAGCAAAGAGACGACACACCACGTCAGAGAGGCTGCCTTGCAAGTGCTGGACATCGTGAACTCCTGACAGAGAGGGCGCGACCTTGGAAACTGCGCACGCGGTTCCAGGCCCTTAGTGCGGAACTCCGGAAGCTTCCCCGCGTATTGTCGCAGCAATCGCCCCGCAAGGCAATCGAGTTACCCGAAAATCCGGTCTCGGCGGGCCTTGTTGTAAGCCAGCTTTTCCGCCTGCGTCATGCGGCTGAAGTCCGGCGCGACGGGCCCCGGCGTAGATTGCGAAGTCGCCTTTTGACAACCGCAAGCCGCCTTGCTCGGCCCTCCACAGCCGCAATCGTGGGCGGAAGCGGCCGGGGTTATCGCCGAAACGCCGACAGCCGGCACGGACACGGTCGACCTTCCGCCATAGCTCATCACACCCGTTTGCAGCGTCAGATCGTCGGCCAGCGAGCGCTGCGGGGGGATGTTCAGTTTTTCGAGCACCGCATGATAGGCCCGCACGGCATCTTCGGGCGTGATTGCGCCGTCGACAATCAGCCGCAGAAACTGCACGAACGCCAACTGACATTCGGCGTTGTTGATCTTGCGCCCGAACAGGGCCACGCGGGCGCCGTACTTCTGCGCCTCGGCGATCAATTTGAAGGCGTCGTAGGTCGTGCCCGCTCCGCCGCCCAGAATGCCGACCACCAGGTGCGGATCGTAGCCGACCAATTCTTCCATCGCCTTGGGACCGTGATAGACGACCTTCAGAAAGACTGGCCGGCCCGCCTGGGCCACGCCGGCCAAGGTGCGTGCGATCGAATCGTTGATGAATTTGGCCGTCTGATCGCCTTCAAGACCGAGGGGGGCGTTCGGGTCGAACACTTCCAGGAAGTGTCGAAAGCCCTTGGCTTCGGCCTCGATGCGGAACTTGCGATACTCTTCGATCGCTCGCAAGTCTTCGTCGAGCCGGTTGTTGAACGTGATGCTGTACAATCCGAGATTCGCGCCGCGCGTTCGCTCGGCCGGCTCGCAATCGAGGTGTCCGCATTGAATATGGTCGAGCGACGCGGTGCGGAACGGCCGCGAAGGCTCTTCCAAATAGCGTCCGCCGCGAACGACGAAGATGTCGCTGGTATCGTTGGCCCGGGCCGCCGGAGTGACGTGGCTGTTCTCGAACAGACGCTCTTGGATCGCCAGCGCGTCGTTGGTGCTGGCCGACATCAGCATGATATCGACGACGCCTTGCCGCACGATCTCGCGAATCTGCTCGCGATACTCGGCGAGCGTGCGCATGCGGACTTCGCCCGCGTGCATCTCCGGCGATTTGCCTGGGGCGCCGATGCCGAAGGCCATATCGGCGTCTTTCGCATCGGCGATGATGAAGTCCTTCGCGCCCGACGGATCCGCGTGAATCGCGGCCAGTTTGCGATCGAGTGATTTTTGCATGTCGAATTCTGGTTATTGTCCGCCCAGCCGCGCCAGCACCGTGTCGATCGTCTGCCGCAATACCTGCCCGCTCTTGCGCAAGGCCTGCACTTCCTTGGGCCAGAGTTCGATCTCGTGCGTCGCGACGACCCCCTTGCGTCCGACCACCGTCGGAACCGATAGCGCCACGTCGCGAATGCCATAACAGCCGCTCTGCACGCTCGACACCGGCAGCAGCCGCCGGCGATCGAGGGCCGCCGATTCGATCACTTCCTGGATCGCGATCCCGACGGCGAACCCCGCGCCCCCTTTTTTCTTGATCACCTCGGCTCCCGAGCCTTTGGTGCGCGTGAACAACTCATTGGCCAGGTTTGGGTTCCAGCCAGGAAACTTGTCGAGCGGCAGTCCGCCGATCGTGGCGCTCGACCAGATCGGCACCATGCTGTCGCCATGCTCGCCCAGAATCAAAGCGGCGACCTGCGTCGGCGGCGCCGAGAGCTTTTCGGCGATCAGGCTGCGGAAGCGGATCGTGTCGAGTTGCGTGCCGAGGCCCAGCACCTGCGACTTGAGCAAATCGAGCCGCTGGGCCGCCAGGTACGTCAGGACGTCGACCGGATTGGAGACGACCAGCACCAGCGCGTCCTTCTTGTAGCCGACGCGGCTGATCTCACTCAGGATGCCGACGAACAGATCGACGTTGCGATTGATCAGATCCAAGCGACTCTCGTCGGGCTTGCGGCGCAGGCCGGCCGTAATGCAGATCAGGTCGCTCGACGGGATGTGTTCGTAGCCGCCCGAGGCGATGACCTGATCGGCCGTGGCCGAGGCGCCGTGCAGCAAATCGAGAGCCTGGCCCGAGACGGCTTCGGCGTTGACGTCGAGCAAGGCAATCTCGCGGACAATGCGGCCCATTTGCAGAGCGAAGGCCGCGCACGAGCCGACCAGTCCCGCCCCGCCGACGATGCTGACTTTCATGGAATTCTTCCCGCGATTCGAGTTCGATGCCTTCTATAGGCGGATTGTTTTCGTTTGAAGCCACGGATGAAACACGGATTGAACACGGATAAGAGAATCAGGACATTGAGCGCCCGGCCGCTATCGGCTAGCTCCTATCTCATCCGTATTCGATCCGTGTTTCATCCGTGGCTAAATTCCGTTCCAAATACTGTTACTATTTGTTCAGCGCCGCCATCACGCGCTCGGTGATGGCTTGGATCAATGCTTCCTGGTCTGCCGTGGTCCCGGAGCCGTTCGCCGGCGAACCGGCGTCGGCCGGCTTGCGGACCATTGGCGGCGGCGGCTCGAAAGCCTTTTGCTCGATGCCGTGCGGTTTCCAACTCTCGCGGAACACGTCGTTGGCGCAGATGTCGCAATTCTCCATGCCGGGCTGCAATCGCGCGTCGGCGAAACCGAGCCGCGTTTTGAAGTCCAACAGCTCGCGGGTCTGCTTCTCGTCGAAGTAATTGACCCGGCCCAAATCCTTGGCCAACAGCAAAATGCGGCAGTAGGCGTCGAGTATTTCGGTCCACCAGTAGGCTTTTTCCACCGTGTCGCTGTAGCTGACCGTGCCGTGGTTGGCCAGGATGATCACGTTCGTCTTTGCCACGAACGGCAGCACCGTATCGGCGAAAGCCTGTCCGCCCGGCGTTTCGTACTTGGTGATCGGCACGTCGCCGAGAAACACTTCGACCTCGGGCAGCACGCACTGAGGGATCGGCTCGCGGGCCACGGCGAAGGCCGTGGCGTGCGGCGGGTGGCAATGCACGACGCTTTTCACGTCGGGCCGCGATTTCATGATCGTCAGGTGCAGCAGAATCTCGCTGCTCCGCTTGCGTCGGCCGGAGATTTGCTTGCCCTCCATATCGACGATGCACAAATCGTCGGGCTTCATGAAGCCCTTCGAGATGAACGTCGGCGTGCAGAGCACCTCGTTCTCGCTCAGCCGGTAGCTGATATTGCCGTCGTTTCCGGCGGCGAAGCCTTTGTTGTAGATTCGCCGGCCGATATCGCAGATTTCTTCTTTGAGCTTATGCAGATTGGGAGTCATGTTCGAGGTCGATTTCCGCCGGAGGTCGTATTGCAAATCTGTTAGTACGTTGAAGCGACCACGGATTTCACGGATACTAAAATTCGAAAATCCGTGTCATCCGTGCTATCCGTGGTTTCTTTTGTCTATGTTCTCGTCACATCGACTTTGTCGAGGATCGCCGCGTTGTAGGCGTCTATGGGTTTTGGGTTTGGGTGGAACGGCTGGGCCGCTTCGCCCCCTTCGCTGATGGCGATCAAACTGCCGAGACCGGCGCCGAGTTCGTCGTAAACGACCAACGCCTCGGCCGCCGGCTCGCCGTTTTCCGCCAACTCGTCGAGCGTCATCGGCGCGGCCAGCTTGTACGTCGCCCCCAGCAAGCTCGGGTGCGAGCGGTTCAAGGTCACCGTGCCGATCACTTTTCCAATTCGCATCAGTCGGGAATTCCCATCACGCTCCAGCGCACGGGCGTCGTCTCGCTCTTCAACAACTCTCGCGTGCCGCGTCCGTCGCTCGTCAAAATCACCTTTTCTCCGCGGCCGGCGCCCAGCCGATCGACGGCCAGCACCGGCTCGCCATCCGGCGACTTGCCATCGGCCGCCAACAACTGCACGACCAGCAGCTTCCAACCTTCCAGCGAAGGATGGAAGCTGCTGGTCGTGCAGTTGTT